>JAIOII010000787.1 GCA_019912685.1 Kofleriaceae bacterium | reverse complement strand
ACCACCACCGGCGCCGCCGACGGCGCCTCCGCCGAGCGCGCCGCCCCGCCTCCTCCACATCCGATCAGGGCAAGGGCGACGACGAGTCCTCGGAGCTGCATTCGCCCGATGATGCCACGCGCGCGTGCTCGCGCGCGCGGTGGCGCACGCTGGCGACCACGGCGATCGTGATGCACGACGCGATCACCCCCACCGACACGAGCGGCGGCACGTGGATCCACTTCGACAGGAGCAGCTTCAGGCCCGCGAACGCGAGCACCGCCGCCAGCCCGAAGCGGAGGTACTTGAGCTCGGCGAGCACGCCGGCCAGCACGATGTACAGCGCGCGCAACCCGAGGATCGCGAGCAGGTTCGAGCTGTAGATGATGAACGGCTCCGTGGTCACGGCGAACGCCGCCGGCACCGAGTCGATCGCGAACACGACGTCGGTGAGCTCGATCGCGATGAGCGCGAGCAGGAGCGGCGTGCCGAGCAGGCGCCCGTTCTTGCGCGTGAAGAACTTGTGTCCGTCGAGCGTCTTCGACCACGGCAGGTGACGCGAGAGCCAGACCAGCGTGCGGTTCTCGGCGTGCTCCTCGGGCTCGTGCAGGAGCTTGTACGCCGCGATGACGAGGAGCGCGCCGAACACGTACAGCACCTCGTGCCACTGCCGCACCGCCGCTGCGCCGGCGAAGATCAGGAGGCCGCGCGTGATGATCGCGCCGGCGATGCCCCACGTCAGCACGCGGCGCTGCTCGGTCTGCGGGATGCTCAGCATCGAGAAGATGAGCAGGAACACGAACAGGTTGTCGACCGACAGGCTCTTCTCGAGCAGGTAGGCCGCCAGGAACTGCTCGCCCGCGTCGAGCCCGAAGTACACGGCCACGTACACGTTGAAGAGGAGCGACACGACGACCCAGCCGATGGTCCAGGCGAGCGCGCGCTTCCTGGAGTCGACGTGGTCGCCCCGGTGCGCGAACAGGTCGATCGAGACCGACACCGTGACGACGAGGGCGAGCAGCGCCCACGCCCAGAAGGGGACCTCGAAAGGTGTCATGACACCTCCTCGTGATGATCGGACGTTCGAACGAGAGCGAGCTCAGGCGAACGCCGCGCGCGGCGGACGGAAGACGCCGTGACGAAAGGGCGGCACCGGCGCGCCCGTCTCCGGCACCGCGCGCGGCGCGGTCCCGTCATGCTCGTCATGCACCACCTCCTCGATCACCACCTGCGCCTCGTCCGCGTCGCCGATGGCCTCGCCGACGTCGTGCTCGACCGCCGCCACCGCATCCGGCGACGTGTCCATCCCCGGCGCGCCCACGACGAGCGCCACGGCGAGGAGGAAGAGCAACCGAACGACCATTCGACTGGAGTTTAAGAGGTGTCCCGCAAATAGGCCAGTCGGCCGTACCTGCTGGACATGCGGGTTCGCATCCGCGCCCGGTCTGGCGTGGTCGGGCGGAGGCCCGTCTGGGCGCGCGGCGCGCGTGTTACCGTGGGCGGATGTTCACGACGCGGGACCTCATCCAGCGGGAGGGCGAGGAGGAGGATCGCGAGGAGCTGCGCTCGCCCGGCAAGGTGACCCTCACCTCACGCCTGCGCGCCGGACCCGCGCCCTCGCCGGAGCCGACCGCGGACGCTGGACACGGCTACCTCGGCGGCCCGCCGCTCCAGCGTCTCGCGACCGCGGAGGCGCACGACGATCCCTTCGCGCTGCACGCGCTCGCCGGGCAGGGCGTCGCCGGCGCAGGAACCGAGCTTCCGCATCGCGCGGAGATCCAGGCGAGCTTCGGTCATCATGACGTGTCTGGCGTGCGCGCCCATGTCGGCGGCGACGCGGCTCAGGCCGCGGGTGCGATCGGCGCGCAGGCGTACGCGACCGGCGACGACGTGGCGTTCGCGGCGTCACCGGATCTGCGCCAGGCCGCGCACGAGGCCGCGCACGTCGTGCAGCAGCGCGGCGGCGTCCGCCTCGACGGCGGCGTCGGGCGCGCCGGCGACCCGTACGAGCAGCACGCCGACCAGG
>JAIOII010000786.1 GCA_019912685.1 Kofleriaceae bacterium | reverse complement strand
CGTGACCCTGCCGGCGGGCCGGCTCGGGGTCGGGATGCAGCAGGTCGTCGAGATCGCGCGCGCGCTCGGCGACGAGCGCGCGGCGGCGGCGGTGGTCGTGCTCGACGAGCCGACGGCGGCGCTGAGCGAGGCCGAGGCGCGGCAGCTGTTCCGGCTGGTGAGGGCGCGGCGGGAGAGCGGCGCGGCGTTCGTGTTCATCTCGCACCACCTCGACGAGGTGATGGAGCTGTGCGACCGGGTCGCGGTGCTGCGGGACGGGAAGCTCGTGGCGGTGCGGGACGTGGCGGAGATCGGGAAGGACGAGCTCGTGGAGCTGATGACGGGGAGAGACGGAGAGGAGATCGAGCACGGGCACGGGCACGGGCACGGGCACGGGTCGGAGCGCGTGGTGCTCGAGGTGAAGGGGCTGGCCGTGCGGAGCGGCGAGCGGTGCGTGGTGGACGGGTTGAGCTTCGAGGTGAAGGCGGGTGAGGTGGTCGCGCTGGCGGGGGCGATGGGCGCCGGCCGGACGGCGACCTTGAGCGCCCTGTTCGGGCTGGTGAACGGCTCGGTCGACGGCGTGATCGAGGTGGACGGCAAGCGCGTCGAGATCGAGGGGCCGCGGGACGCGATCCGGGCGGGGCTGGCGCTCGTGCCCGAGGACCGGAAGGGCGCGGGCCTGGTGCTTGGCATGAGCGTCGTCGAGAACCTCGGGTTGCCGTCGCATCGAACGCGGATGGTGGACGCCGCGAAGGTCGAGAAGATGGCGCACGACCGCGTGAAGGAGCTGCGCATCAAGGCGCCGGGGCTCGGCGCCGAGGTGGCGACCCTGTCGGGCGGCAACCAGCAGAAGGTCGTGATCGGCAAGTGGCTCGAGCTCGCGCCGCGCGTGCTCTTGCTCGACGAGCCCACGCGCGGCGTCGACGTCGGCGCCAAGGCCGAGATCTACCGGCTGGTCGAGGAGCTGACGGCGAAGGGCCACGCCGTCCTGCTCGCGTCGTCGGACCTGCCCGAGATCGTGCGGCTCGCGGATCGCGTGATCGTGCTGCGCGACGGGCGGCCGGTCGGCGAGCTCGGCAAGGGCGAGATCAGCGGCCTCGCGATCATGAAGCTTGCGATGGGGACGATGTCATGAAGCTGGAGCGAAATGCCGAGCCGCCGAAGGCGTCGGCGCGGCCGCCGGGGCGGCGGATCGATCTCAACGCGTGGGCGATGGCCGGCGTGTTGATCTTCCTGTGGGCCGCCCTCGCGGTGATGCCCGCGACGCGCGGCGTGTTCCTCACCGAGCGCAACCTCGCCACCCTGCTCACGCAGAACGCGCACATCCTGGTCATCGCCGTCGGCATGACCATGGTCATCATCATCCGCGGCATCGACCTCTCGGTCGGCGCCGGCGTCGCGCTGACCGGGGTGGTCGCCGCGCTCTTGCAGCTGCGCCTCGGATGGTCCGCGCCGCTCGCGATCGGCGCGGCGCTCGCTGCCGGCGCCGCGATCGGCGTGTGGCAGGGCCTGTGGATCTCGCGCCTCGGCATCCCCGCGTTCGTCGTGACGCTCGCCGGCTTCAACGCGTTCCGCGGCCTCGCCCTCGTCCTCTCCGACGCCCGCG
>JAIOII010000785.1 GCA_019912685.1 Kofleriaceae bacterium | reverse complement strand
CGGGTGCGCGCTGCCGCGCTCGACGGCGGCGGCGAGCGCGCGCGCGTCGCTGTCGCCGATCCAGTCGGTCAGGCGGATGCGGCCCTCCGTGAGCGTCCCGGTCTTGTCGAGGAAGACGAGGCCGGGCGTCGCCAGCCGCTCGAGGGCGTCGCCGCCCTTGACCAGGAGGCCGCGCCGCGCCGCGCGCCCGAGCGCGATGCTGACGGCGAGCGGCGTCGCCAGCGCGAGCGCGCACGGACACGTGACGATGAGGAGCGCCATCGCGTGCTCGAGGCCGACGCGCGGCCCCGCGGTGAGCGACCAGCCGATCGCCGTCAGGGCGGCGACGGCGAGCACGACGGCGACGAAGCGGCCGGCGACGCGATCGACGAAGCGCTGGATCGCCGCGCGCCGCCGGCTCTCGTCCTCGATGCGGCGCGCGATCTGGCCGATGCGGGTCGCCTCGCCCGCCGCTGTCGCCGTGACGACCAGCGGGCCGACGAGGTTCACCGTGCCCGCGTGGACGGCGTCGCCGGCGACGACCTCGACCGGCCGCGACTCGCCGGTGAGGAGCCCGGCGTCGATCGCCGAGGCGCCGGAGCACACGGCGCCGTCGACGGGAACGGTGTCGCCGGCGCGCACCTCGACGCGGTCGCCCGCGACGATCGCCTCGAGCGGCACCTCGTCGACGCCGTCCGGGCCGATGCGGCGCGCGGTGCGCGGCGTGAGCGCATGCAGGAGCTCGGCGGCGCTCGCCGCCTTGCGGTGCTGCTTGCTCTGCACCCAGCGCGAGACGAGCAGGAGGAAGACGAGCATCGCCAGCGAGTCGAAGTAGATCTCGCCGGTGCCGCGCACGACGTTGAGCGTTCCCCAGACCAGCCCGACGACGATGCCGAGCGCGATCGGCAGGTCGAGGTGCAGCCGACGCGTGGCCAAGGCGCCGAGCGCGCCGCGGAAGAAGGGCATCGCCGCGAACGAGAGCGCCGGCACCGCGACGAGCATCGACGTCCAGCGGAAGAAGGTCGCCTGCCCCGCCGCCATGCCGCCGAACATGCCGGCGTAGAGCGCGATCGCGAGGAGCATGACGTTGCCGGCGGCCGCCCCGGCGACGCCGATCTTGAGCAGCAGCGCGCGGTCGTCCTGCTTGCGCAGGCGATCGCGATCGACCCCGCGGTACGGGTGCACCGGATGGCCGAGGCGATCGAGCATCCGCGCCGTCTCGGCGAGCGACGCCCGCGCCGGGTCGAACACGACGTCGGCCCGGCTCTTGCCGAGATCGAGGCGGACCTCGGCGACGCCGTCGCACAGGGACGGCACGCGCTCGACGAGCCACACGCATGCCGCGCAGCGCACGTCCTCGAGGAAGAACGCGACCTCCGCCAGCCCATCCGCGCGCGGCTGCACGTGGAGCTGCCGGAACGCCGGATCGTCGAGCTCGGCGTAGCTCTTCGCGGTCGTGCGCGCCGGCCCACGCTCGCCCGCCGACACGCGCTCGGCGACCTGGTAGTACGCGTCGAGACCGTGCTCCGCGAGCGCCGCGTGCACCACCTCGCAGCCCGCGCAGCAGAACGCCTTCCCCGCCGACGGCAGTCCGCAGTGCAGGCACGCCTCGCGCCCCCGCGCAGCGGTCTCCGTGCCCGTGCCCGTGCCC
>JAIOII010000784.1 GCA_019912685.1 Kofleriaceae bacterium | reverse complement strand
CTACGTGATCGAGCGCGTGCTCGGCATGGTGCTCAGTCTATCCCGACGTCACGGGACGGGCCCGGCGATCGCGCGCGGCGGGCTTGTCGGCCCGGGTCTCCTCGTGCCCGCCGGGGATCGTGAGGGCCGTCAGGGTCTCGCCGTCGTCCGAGGTGTCGCTCGCGGTGCGGTTCATGCGCAGAGGCGGACAGTCGAGCGCCAGGCCGGTTGCGTCGAGCGCATCGGCGAGGGCGGCGGCAGTGGTCGGACGCCGCGCGGCCTCGCGGTGGAGCGCGCGGAGGATGACCTCCTCGAGGGCGCCGGGGATGTCGCTGACGAGCTGCGCCGGCGTCTTGCCGGCCGCGTCGCGTACCCGGGTCCCCGTGAGCGCGAAGAAGAGCGTGGCGCCGAGGCTCCACACGTCGGACGCGGCCGTGGCGGCGGCGCCCGTCGTCACCTCGGGCGCGATGTAGCCGGGCGTGCCGACCAGGACGCCGGTCAGGGTCACGCCCTCCTCGGTCCCGTCGGGTGCGTCGACGCGCGCGATCCCGAAGTCGAGCACCTTCAGGTCTCCGGCGACGCCGTCGTGGACGACGACGAAGAGGTTCGACGGCTTGAGGTCGCGGTGCACGACGCCGCGCCGGTGCGCCTCGTCGACCGCGCGCGCCGCCTGGGCGCCGAGCCGCGCGACGTGGGCGGCGGGGAGCGGTCCCCGCCGCTGCACCAGCGTCGCCAGGTCCTCGCCCTCGAGCAACTCCATCGCGTAGTACCAGACCCCGTCGTGGGTGACGCCCCAGTCGTGGACGCGCACGATGCCGGGGTGATCGAGCCCGGCGGTCGCCTCGATCTCGCGCTCGAAGCGGGCGATCGACGCCGGGCGCTTGCCGTGCTCGGGCGACAGGATCTTGAGCGCGACATCCTTGCGGATCGCCTTGTCGTGGGCGCGCCACACCTCGCCCATCCCGCCCTTGCCGATGCGCCGGCGCAGGCGATAGCGCCCGATGCTCCTGGTCTCGAACGCGCTGCGCCGCAGGGACCACATGACGTGACCGCCCCACGCGCGCAGCACGACGGCGGACGCGAGGACGACGAGGAGGCCGTGGAAGGACGCGAGCGCCGCGGGATCCTCGAGCTGCGCGCGCACCACGGGATCCCATCGGCTGCCGATGACGACGACGAGCGGACACACGACCGCGGTGCCGAGCGCGACGACGAGCCCTTCCTGCCACGGCCGCGGCAAGGCCAGGACCTGGGTGAGGAGGAGGAGCATGACCACGAGGTGGTACGGCGACGTCAGGCCACCCGAGCGCAAGGCGAGGAACCCGAGCGCGATCCCGGTGACGAGGAAGATGAGCGCGCCGACGGGGACGAAGACGCGCTCGCGCGGCAGCGGATCGCGCGACGCGATCACCAACATGAGCAGGTGGAACGGCACGGGCGCGAACACGGCGAGGAGGGCCTCGATCGACGATCCGTGCCCGATGCGCGAGAACACGAGGACGTGCAGGGCGAGGCCGAAGGCGATCCACAGCGCCGCGCCGACGGCGCCGACCAGGCGCACCTGGTGCAGCTCGGCGGCCCAGCGTGCGTACGCGATGCGGGCCTGGGCCCCCGCGACGGCGCTGGTTGGATCGCTGGCGCTGGTCATCCGGTACCCCGCCGCGATCGTATCGGATTCTCCCGCGTTCAGGCGGCCCGGGCGGAGACGGCGGGGCGCGGCGCGAGCGGTCCGGCGCAGAGCAGCTCGGCGCGCGGCGACGGCGACGCGTCGATGAGCTGGACCTTGCGGGCCGCGGTCTCGAGCGTCAGCTCGATGCCGTGCTCGGCGAGGAGCGGCCCGAAGCGGAACGCCATGCGCTCGAGGCGGCGGTAGGTCGAGGCGTAGGCCTGCGTGACGATCGGATCGAAGTTTGCCGTCGAGATCGGGTTGGTCGCCAGGAGGCGGCGCATCCGGTTCGAGGGCAGGAACGACACCATCGTCACCTCGGGGTGGAGCGCGTGCATGGCGGCGGCGGCGTGCTCGTAGCGCGTGAACGCGACCGTCTTGTAGTCCTGGACCAGCACCCAGAGCAGGCTGTGGCGGTGGTTGAAGCCCGGCTCGTCGGTGATGAGCGGCAGGAACGGATCGATCAGCACGATCAGGTTCGCGCCGCGCTCGACGGCGGTGATGATGTTGGTCGTGCGGGTGACGAAGCCGTCGGTGTAGCGGCGGCCGTCGATCGTCACCGACGTGAGGAACGGATGGATCGCCGCCGACGCCTGCACGGCGCGGCTGATCGGCACGTGGTCGACGCCGGGCTCGCCGAACAGCACGTGCTCGCGGCGGTCCTGATCGGTCGCGCCGACGTAGAGCTGCTTGCCGAGGCGGCGGAAGTCGTCGGTGCGGCCGGGCTCGGCGAAGATGTCGGCGAGCCGGCGGGTCTTGTCCTCGACGGAGAAGAACGGACCGAACAGCGCGGCGAGCTGCGACAGCGCGCCCGTGAGCGACAGGCGCTCCTCGCCGCGGCTCACGCGCGCGCGGTAGTCGCGGAGGTGGCGGCCGACCGAGCACACGCGCGCCGGCATGTCGCGCAGGGCGAGGTTGCGCAGCCCGAGCTCGAGGTCGACGCCCTCGCGGTTGTCGGGATCGATCTCGCGCAGGCAGCGATCGAGCTCGACGCGGTTGGCGACGAGCGACGAGACGATCGCGCCGGCCGAGATGCCGAAGTAGAGGTCGAAGTCGTGCACGCTGAACCCGCGGAACGCGTCCTCGAGGCAGCGCAGGACGCCGAGCTCGTAGTAGACGCCGGTGATGCCGCCGCCGGCGGCGCACAGCGCCTTCTTGCTCACCGGGGGACGCATCAGCTCGCCGATGCGCGCGTTCACCGCGGTGGCGTCGGGTGACGAGAGCCAGCCGCCGATGCGGCGCCGGCCGAGCTCGAAGAGGATCGCGTCGCGCGCCGGCTCGGGCATCGGCGGCAGGAGCGCGAGGATGCGATCGCGGCGGAAGCGTCGCTCGCGATCGAGATCGCGGTGACGCACGTGGAGGAACGAATCGAGCAGCGCGAGGGGCCCGCCCTTCACGTCCGGCCCCACCTCGATCAGCATCGCGTCGTAGTAGACCTCGTGGGTTCGCGTGATGGCATGGCGATAGTCGGTCGTCCGTTCCGCAGCTAGCTCCGGAATGGACGCCTCCTGGGCAAGAAACAGCACCCTCGGCACGAACCAGAGGTTAGCGCGAGCGGCTGACGTGACGAGGCCTCAAGCGCCGTGGGCGTGCTTCAGAACTCGAGCTCGCGTGCCGCGATCTGCCGGTGCAGGTCCGGCGTCAGCGGCACGTACTCGGTGTGACGGGGCGGCAGGACGTAGACCGGCTCGTTCACGGCGGCCGGGTCGAAGCCCTGCTTCTTGAGGTCGCCCTTCACCTGCTTGAACGTCCCGGTGATCTCGAGCTCTTCCTGGAAGCGGAGGAAGACGGGCACCGCGTACGGCGGCAGCTGCGTGCGCACGTGTTGCGCGAAGCCGCGCAGGTCGAGCTCCTGGAGCGGGACGCGCAGGACGACGGCGGCCATGCCGCAGCGGCCCTCGGCGCCGGGGACCTGCACGCCGTACACGGTCGACTCGGCGACCTGGCCGAACGTGTTCAGCACCTCGGCGACCTCGTTGGTCGAGACGTTCTCGCCCTTCCAGCGGAAGGTGTCGCCGACGCGATCGACGAACTGCGCGTGGCGGAAGCCGAGATCGCGGAGCAGGTCGCCGGAGTTGAACCAGCAGTCGCCGTCGTCGAACACGTCGCGCAGGAGCTTCTTCTCGCTCGCCGCCTTGTCGGTGTAGCCGTCGAAGACGTAGCGCTCGTTGACCTGGCCGATGAGGAGCCCGACCTCGCCCTTGCCGACGCGGATGAGGCGGCCGGCGGCGTCGCGCACCGGCTCGTCGCGGTCGACGTCGTACTTGACGAGCGCGTACGGCGCCGGGCAGATGCCGACGGTGCAGTCGGCGTTCAGGAGGTTGACGAAGGCGATGTTGCCCTCCGACGCGGCGTAGAACTCGTACACCTCGTCGATGCCGAAGCGCTGCTTGAACTCCTTCCAGATGTCGGGGCGCAGGCCGTTGCCCACGATCTTGGTCACCGGGTTGTCGCGGTCGTCGG
Organism: Kofleriaceae bacterium; assembly: GCA_019912685.1. Classification (GTDB taxonomy): domain Bacteria; phylum Myxococcota_A; class Polyangia; order Haliangiales; family Haliangiaceae; genus UBA2376. The sequence goes on along the minus strand of JAIOII010000784.1, from coordinate 2,607 downwards.
GGCGCGGCGCCTGGTTGAGGAGGTAGCGGCACAGCTCGCCGATGTAGGCGAACCCGGTGCAGCGGTAGCGGCGGACGTCGTCCCAGAACGCGGTGACGCTGAACTTGCGGCGCAGCGCGAGCGCCGCGCCCGAGCAGGCGACCGAGCTCCACGCCACGGTGAGCGCGTTGTTGTGGTAGAGCGGCAGCGAGAGGTAGAGGACGTCGTCGGGCGTGAGCGCGAGCGCCGCCATGCCGAAGGCGCCGGCCGCCTTCACCCAGCGGAAGTGGCTCATGATCGACGCCTTGGGCATGCCGGTCGTGCCCGAGGTGTAGATGTAGAAGCACGGATCGCCGAGGCGGACGTCGCGCAGCTGCGGCGGCGACGTGGTGCGGGCGCGCGAGACGAGGAGCGCGGCGTCGCTGGCGTCGGGCGGGACGGTGTCCTTGCCGCTGTCGACGACCCAGAGCACCTTGTCGCGCGCGTCGGCGCCGACCGCGGCGCGGACCTCGGCGAACTCGCGCCACAGCTCCTCGCCGACGACGAACGTGGTCGCCTTCGAGACCTTGAAGCTGTGCTCGAGCACCTTGCCGCGCTGCCGCGAGTTGATGACGGCGGCGATCGCGCCGAGCTTCACGATGCCGGCGATCGCGAACAGCATCTCGGGGCGGTTCTCGAGGAACACCGCGACCGCGTCGCCCTTGCCGATGCCGCGCGCCGCGAGCACGTCGGCCCAGCGGTTGGCCTGCTCGTCGAGCTCGCGGTGCGTGTAGCGGCGCTCCTCGAAGTAGAGGGCGGGCGCGTCGGGGCGCTCCTTCGCGTTCTTCTCGAGGTACGAGCCGATCGAGAGGACCTCGTCCTTCTTCGACTTGGAGATGAGCGGCAGGCCGCGCGCGATCGATGGGAACTTCCTCGCGACGAGCCGGAGTCGCGCGAGCGCTTCGGCGCGGCCTCCGAGCAGGTCTTGCAATTCACGTGCGGTGGACGGCAGGGAACGGACGAGCTCGAGCGGACGCATGCGTAGGAGAGATTACATCAACGGAATGGGCTTCAGCGGCGAAGGAAAATCGGGTTTGTGACGCCGAAGGCGGCGCGGCCCGGAAACACGGGCGCCAGGTCGTCGCCGCCGTACGCGGCGACCAGGACCCAGCTACCGCCGGCGGCGACGTCGACGGGCACGACGTCCTGCCAGCGGATCGCCGGGTTCATCGGGTCGGCGTCGGCCGCGGTCACCGGGATGGTCGCCACCGTCTCGCCGTCGACGACGACCTCGATCGTGTCGACGTCGACCCAGCTCGCCGCCTGCACCTCGATCGCGACGTTGGTCTGCGCGCCGACGCCGGTCGCCGTGCCGCCCGACGCGGTGGTCCCGACCGCCGCCTCGACGTAGATGCCGCCGGCGATCGACGCGTGGCCGGCGGCCACCTCGTCGCGGATCGTGTCGCCGGTCACCTGGCGCGGATCGTCCGTGCCGAGGCGGATGCACGTGCGCGGGTAGCCGACGGGCGAGCCGCGCACGCTGTGGCTGTCCGACGAGCCGACCGCGAACACCTCGCGGCCGAGGTTCAGGAGCGAGAACCAGTGCGCGACGGTGCCGTCCTTGTTGCGCAGCCAGCCGGTGTCGTTGAACACCTCGATCAGCTTGAACTCGTCGTCCCACGCCTCGGGGTTGGCGGCGAGGCCGGTCGCGGGATCGAGGCCGACGTAGTCGAAGTAGTCCTTGTCGCCGAGCGGGTGGTTGATGATGATCGTCGGGCGCTCGGGGCGCGCGCGCACGGCGTCGAACACCTCGACGGGGCCGAGCGTGACCACGTCCTCGTCGGGCGACGCGGCGGTCGGGAACGTCTGCCAGCGCGGCGCGCCCTGGTTCGGCCGCGCGGGATCGGGATCGAGCGGGAACACGTTCATGTGCCCCCAGATCTCGAAGCTCGTCATCTCGATCGCGGGGACGCCCATCGCCCACGCGTCCCAGCCGCGGGCCTCGATGAGCGGCTGGAAATCGTCGACCCACTCGTGGTCGGTGCGGATGAAGAGCTCGAGGCCGTCGGCCATGCCGGACTGCACCTTGTAGGCGGCGACGTCGTCGGCGTCGTTCGAGCGGATCGTGTGGATGTGGAAGTCGCCGCACAGCTTGCCGGTCGTGTCGACGACGTGGTCGAGCACCGGCGCGAACGGGAAGTCGGCGCCGGGGTCGATGTCGATGTCCTGCTCGAAGAGCTCGTACTCGGGGCCGCGCGAGACCACGACGTGGTACGCGCCGGGGCGGAGCGGGATGCGCATCGCCGTGCCGTCGTGGAAGCGAACCGCGTGGCGGCCGCCGGGCGGCTCGGGCTCGCCGAAGCTGTCGGGGACGTCGACGAGCGCGGGGCCGGTCGCGCGCGGCAGGATCTGGATGCGCGCCGGGATCGTCGCCAGGTCGCCGTCGGTGACGCGGTCGATCACGAGCGTCCCGAGGCTGGGCACGGCGAGGGTCGCGGTCGTCGCGTCGGCGAGGACGTCCGCCGTGGCGAGCACGTTGCCGGGCGCGACGGCGGTGAGGGTCACGGCGGTCGCCGCCGGGACGTGGACCGCGAAGGTGCCGTCGGCGGCGACCTCCGCGCGCGTCAGGTGGTTGCCGCTCGTGTCGAC
>JAIOII010000076.1 GCA_019912685.1 Kofleriaceae bacterium | reverse complement strand
GCGGCGGCGCCGCCGAGCGCGCCACCGCCGGCGCCGCCGCCGATCGACCTCGAGACGATCAAGACACTCTCGGCGACGCGCAGCTTCAACCTCGGCACGCCGAAGCCCGTCGCCATCCTGCCCGACGGCGACGTGCTCTTCCTGCGCACCGGGCCGCGCAGCTTCACCGCCGAGCTGTTCGAGCTCGACGCGGCGACCGGCAAGGTCGAGAAGCTCGCCTCGGCCGCCGAGCTCGTCGCCGGCGACGTGAAGCTCTCGGCCGCCGAGAAGGCGCTGCGCGAGCGCACGCGCACCGCGCTCGTCGGCATCGTGCAGGTCGGCGCGTCGGAGGACGGCAGCCGCCTGCTCGTCCCGCTCGGATCGCAGGTGTTCGTGTTCGACCGCGCGACGCGCAAGAGCCAGTCGGTCGCGCTCGGGGCCGGCTACCCCGACACCCCCACGCTCTCGCCCGACGGCACCAAGGTCGCGTTCGTGCGCGACCAGGATCTCTGGGTCGCCGACGTCGGCGGCAAGAAGCCGCGGAAGCTGACCGCGCACGAGGGCCCGGCGATCACGTACGGCGCCGCCGAGTTCGTCGCGCAGGAGGAGCTCGATCGCACCGCCGGCTACTGGTGGTCGCCCGACAGCCAGCACCTCATCTTCCAGCGCACCGACGAGACCGCGGTCGAGACGCTCTACGTCGCCAACCCGGCGCGCCCGAGCGACGCGCCGACGCCGTTCCGCTACCCGCGCGCCGGCACCACCAACGCCGACGTGAAGCTCGCGATCGGCTCGGTGAAGGGCGGCAAGCCGGTGTGGATCGAGTGGGACCGCAGCGCGCTGCCGTACGTCCGCGACGTGCAGTGGCCGAAGCACGGCGCGCCGACGATCGTCGTCATGAACCGCGCGCAGACCGAGGCGCACGTCCTCGCCGTCGACGTGAAGACCGGCAAGACCCGCACGCTCCTCACCGAGGCCGACCCGGCGTGGGTCGAGGTGCCCGACGGTCCGCGCTACCTCGCCGACGGCCGCTTCCTGTGGGCGACCCAGAAGAGCGGCGCGTGGCAGCTCGAGCTGCGCGGCGCGGACGGCACGCTCGCCGACACGATCAGCTGGCCGGGCTTCTCGGGCCACGTCGCCGTCGACGTCGAGACCGGCGACGTCTGGCTCCACGGCTCGCCCGACGCCATGAACGTGCACGTCGGCCACCTCGCGCCGGGCGCGAAGACGGTCGAGACGATCAACGCGACGCCGGGCCAGCACACGATCGCGGTCGCGAAGAAGGGCGGCACGCGCCTCCACGTCGACCACGACGTCGACGGGACACGCACGCAGACGGTCTACCGCCGCGACGGCTCGAAGATCGGCGAGCTGCCGTCGGTGTCCGAGGCGATCCCGGCCCTGCCGAACGTCACGCTCGAGACCGTCACGCTCGAGGGGCGCACGCACAACGTCGCGATCGTGCGCCCGCGCGACTTCGACCCGAAGCGCCGCTACCCGGTGATCCTCCAGGTCTACGCCGGCCCGACCGTCACGTATGTCTCCAGCAATCCGCGCAGCTACCTGAAGGACCAGCTCTTCGCCGACACCGGCTTCATCATCGTGCGCTCCGACAACCGCGGCACGCCCGGCCGCGGCCGCGACTGGGAGCGCGCGGTCTCGCGCGACCTCATCACCATCCCGCTCGCCGATCAGTCGGCGGCGCTCCAGGCGCTCGGCGCGCGCCACCCCGAGCTCGACCTCGAGCGCGTCGGCGTCGTCGGCTGGTCGTTCGGCGGCTACTTCGCGGCGATGGCGGTCATCCTCCGTCCCGACCTCTACAAGGTCGCGATCGCGGGCGCGCCGGTGACCGACTGGCGCTACTACGACACGGCGTACACCGAGCGCTACATGGGGCTGCCGCAGGAGAACGCGGCGGCGTACGACGCGACCAGCGCCGTCGAGAACGCGGCCAGGCTGACGCGCCCGCTGATGCTGGTGCACGGCCTCACCGACGACAACGTCTACGTCGTCAACACCCTCGCCCTCGCCGAGGCGCTGCTCCGCGCCGGCAAGAACTTCGAGCTCATCACGCTCGGCTCGACGCACATGGTCGTCGATCCGGCGGCCGAGGCCGCGCTCCTCACGCGCGAGATCGAGTTCTTCCGCGAGCACCTCGGCCTGCCAGTCGAGGCCAATTGACCGAGCAGGGCGAGGAGTGGGGCAGGTGCGAGCGAAGCGAGCACTCCCGGGGCAGCACCCACGACGAGCCCGTCGCGAGGTCATGATCGACATCTGCTGGCGCGACGCGCGCTTCGTCGTCGTCGACAAGCCGGCGGGCGTCGCCGTCCATCGCGGCTGGGCCGCGGGCGGCGACGACGACGAGCCGCTCCTCCAGCAGGTGCGCGATCGCGTCGGCGCGCGGGTGTGGCTGGTCAACCGGCTCGATCGCGGCGCGTCGGGCGCCGTGCTCTTCGCGCTCGACGCCGAGGCCGCCGCCGCGGCGTCCGCGCTCTTCGCGGGTCGCGCCGTCGACAAGCGCTACCTCGCGATCACGCGCGGCCATCCGCCCGAGCACGCGGTGATCGACCATCCCGTGCTCGAGGGAGAACGCGGCGGCGAGCGCGTGCCCGCGGTCACCGAGATCTGGCGCCGCGACACGTTCGGCCGCTACGCGCTCGTCGAGGCCCACCCGCGCACCGGACGCCTCCACCAGATCCGCCGGCACCTGAAGCACATCGCGTGTCCGCTCATCGGCGACGTCCGCTATGGCAAGGGCGAGCACAACCGCATCTTCCGCGCGCAGCACGGCCTCCACCGCCTCGCCCTCCACTGCGCGCACCTCGGCTTCGCGCACCCGTTCGGCGCCGCGGCGGTCGCCGTCGACGTCCCGCTCGCCCCCGACCTCGTCGCCGCGATCGCGAGCTGTCGCGCGGCATACGCGCCGCCGGCGCCCTGATTGGTACATCGTTCGTCGGGCGCGAACCGTCGTTGACGGGAGCGCGCCGCCGGAGCGATCTGTCGGACCAGGTTGGTGCGCCTCCCACGCATGTGGCTCTCGGTCTGCCTCGCCGCCGCCGGCTGCGCGAGCTCCAGCATGGGCGGGGGCGACGATGCGCGGCGCGCCGACGCGGCCGGCACCGTCGACGCCGGCGCGATCGACGC
>JAIOII010000783.1 GCA_019912685.1 Kofleriaceae bacterium | reverse complement strand
GTGCGGTATCGCGCGCCGGGCGACGCGGCGGCGACGGGCCTGCCGGCCGGGTCGGTCGACGTCGTGTTCTCCAACAGCGTGCTCGAGCACGTCCCGGGCGACGTGATCGCGCGCTGCTTCGAGGAGGCGCGCCGCATCCTGCGGCCCGGCGGCGTCGTCTTCCACTCGGTGAACTGCGGCGACCACTACGCGTACGTCGACAGGCGCATCAACCAGCTCAACTACCTGCGCTACTCCGACGACGAGTGGGCGCGGTGGAACAACCGCTTCCTCTACCAGAACCGGCTGCGCGCGATCGACTTCGTCGACATGGCCCGGGACGCCGGCTACGCGATCGAGCTCGACACGTCGCGGCCGCACCCGACGCGGCTCGAGCAGCTGGCGCAGATCCGGGTCCACCCGCGCTTCGCGCGCTACAGCGAGGCGCAGCTCGCGATCACGAGCATCGACTTCATCGGCCGGCGGCCGTAGTGACCGCAGCCCGGATCATCGGAGGGCTGGTCGCGCTCAACCTCGCGCTGCTCGTGACCGGCGATCTGATCGCTCCATCGCCTCCCGCCCCCGCGGCGCGCGACGTCGAGCGCCCCGCGAGCGGCGCGGGGGTGACCATCGGGCTCGTGTTCGACGTCGGTGGCCGCGGCGATCGCTCGTTCAACGACGCCGCGTGGCGCGGGCTCGAGTGGGCCGAGCGCGACTACGGCATCGAGATCGTGACCATCGAGCCGTCGGACGGCGCCGATCGCGAGGCCGCGCTCCGCCAGCTCGCGGCGAAGCGGGTCGATCTCGTCATCGGCGTGGGCTTCATCTTCTCGGCGGACCTCGAGAAGCTGGCGCGCCGGTTCCCCTCGGTGTCGTTCGCGGGCGTCGACTACGCGCCGACCGATCCCGACCGGGTCCCTCCCAACCTCGCCGGCCTGCGCTTCCGCGAGCACGAGGGCAGCTTCCTCGTCGGGGCCATCGCCGGCATGACGACGAAGAGCAAGGTCGTCGGCTTCGTCGGCGGCATGAAGATCCCGCTCATCCGCAAGTTCGAGGCGGGTTACGAGGCCGGCGTGAAGCACGTCTGCCCGACGTGCCGCGTGCTGGCGGCGTACGCCGGCACCGAGCCCAAGGCGTTCGCCGACCCGATGCTCGGCCAGGAGCTGGCGAGCGCGCAGTTCGACCGCGGCGCCGACGTCATCTATCACGCGTCGGGCAAGACCGGCGCCGGCGTGATCGCCGCGGCGGCGGAGCGACGGAAGCTGGTGATCGGCGTCGACTCCGACCAGTTCCACGAGGCGCCCTGCTGCGTCTTGACCAGCATGATCAAGCGCGTCGACGTGGCGGTGCACGAGATCGTCGGCGACGTGATCGCGGGGCGGTTCCAGGGCGGCGTGCGCGAGCTCGGGCTCGCCGAGGACGGGGTCGGCTTCGTCGCCGACGCGAACAACGCGAAGCTCCTGCGCGAGGACGTCGGGGCGCGGGCGCGCGAGCTCGCGGCGCAGATCATCGCGGGGCAGATCGAGGTGCCGGCCCAGTGAGCGCAGGAGGGGCAACGACGAGCGAGGTCGCGCTCTCCGCGCGCGCGAGCAAGCGCTACGGCGACTGCGTGGCGCTGCGCGACGGGCGGCTCGCCGTGCGCGCGGGGACGGTGCACGCCGTCGTCGGCGAGAACGGCGCCGGCAAGTCGACGTTGCTCAAGGTCGTGTACGGGCTGGTGCGCGCCGACGCCGGCGAGCTGACGCTCGGCGGCACCCGCGTCGACCTCGCGCGCCACGGCGTGGCGGCGGCGCAGGCGCTCGGCGTCGGCATGGTGCACCAGCACGGCAT
>JAIOII010000782.1 GCA_019912685.1 Kofleriaceae bacterium | reverse complement strand
GCGCGCCGCTGCCGCGCGCCCTCACGGCTCGCCCGGTGACCGCGCCGTCGCCGATCGGCATGCGCACCGAGGAGGTGCTGGCCTTCTCGACCTACGAGGCGCGCGCCCGCCGCAACCGCCTGCTCGTGCCGCTCCTCGCCGGGGCCGCGCTCGCGATCGTCGTGATCCTCGTCGGCGTCAGCCTCCTCGGCAACGACGACGAGACGGCGCCGCCCGCGCAACCTCTCGCCGCCGATCCGCCGCCCGCCGTCACGCCGCCGCCCGTCGCCACGCCGCCGGCGCCGCCGCCCGTCGAGACCACGACGATCCAGGTCCGCATCACGAGCACGCCCGACGACGCGACCGTCGTCCTCGACGGCGAGCGCCTCGGCCGCACGCCCCTCACCGTCGAGCGCCCGCGCCAGCCCGGCCCCGTCTGGATCAAGGTCCGCAAGAAGGGCTACAAGACCCGCAAGCTCGAGGTCGACCTCGGCGCCGACGTGACCTGGGACATCTCGCTCCCGAGGTCGCGCTGAGGAAGGCGCCGCTGGTGGCTCACCCGCAGGCGGGCGCGGCGTCAACGGCCACATCCTCGTGGATCGCATTGCACAGCGTGCTACTGGCCCGCGCGGTCAGCAGGAATGGCTCGCGCGGCTCGCGCGCCTCCTGTCTCGCTCGGTCAAAACGGATTCTCAATTCCCGCGCAAGCGGCCGAGTGAGGAAAGCATGTCTGAAGTGTCGTTACGCTGCCGTCTAGCTTCGTGACTGGTGGGAAACGTCGATACACGTGCACACCGGCCTCCAGCCCCCCCGGAAGTGCTGACGTTGCCCCACAGCCGATATCGCTCCACGTAACAACTTCTTGATGAATGCCATACGTATCGCCTGATCCGTAGCCCTCGTTGATCTCGCTGCTGGTAATGGCTCCACTACTATCCGGATCCGTTGAGAGAACAACTGTAGCTGACCCAAACAACACGCCTGGCCCGCAAGGTCCCTCGAATTGCCATCCTGGTGGTGGGCCGGAGATTTCAGAGAGCAGGACATGTGTCATGGCTTGAGTCATCCAAGGCCTATCGTAGGTGACGCTCCACGTCGTTCCTGATGGAGGCTGCCACGCGACCACTATGCGACCTGATGGTGGGGGCAGGTCATCAACGGCAGTGACCGCAAGGCACATTTGGGTGGTGAGGCAGTTCATCCCGCCGTCGAACGACAAATTGTCGTCACCGCCATGACATGCCACGGCATGACTACAGAGCATGAGCACGAACTGCTTCATTGGGACGCTTCCGGATTACATTGGACGGGATAGCTCAACACCAGGCGGTGATTGTCATCGTACGTACGGCGCGCATCGTAGCATCCCACAAGAAACTTCATCGGATCCTCAACGCCCTTGAAGTCTCCATCGCGAGTACCGACCAAACACGCGAAAGTGCAGAGTTGAAAATGGACGTGCACCTTCCCGCCCGAAGCAGCACCGGTGGAGCCTGCGGTGCCGATGTGTTCGCCGCGTCGCACCTCCTGACCGCGCTCAACCTTTATGTCCTCGAGGTGGAGGTAGACCGTGAAATACGCGAACCCTTCTTCGGAAAGCAGATGCCCAATCAGTACAGCATTTCCGACTTCCTCGGAGTACATAGCTGAAGCCACGAAACCCGGAGCTGCAGCTAGTACAACATCGCCGAGTTCAGCCTTGAAGTCGATACCCGTGTGCAAGCCCAATCGTTGACCGCCAACGCCCATCGGGGAGCGGTAGCCGTTGAGGACATACGGATTGCCGCACGACAAGACGCCTCCGATAACAGCTGAGAGCGCAATCCGTGAAGCAACGTCGCGCCACACGCGTGTTTCCTTTCGCTCGCCTCTTGGTGTGCCGTGGTGAAGACCGCAACGTTCGCGCCCACTACGGTGCGCCACAGGCTCTCAAATGTCAGCAAGCACAATCCACCAACCCTGGCGAGAATTCTATTCCGATTCCGGTTCCCCGAGGACGCCTTGGCAGACTTCCTTCGACCAATCCCAGTAGCGCTCTAGCCGCACCTGCAGATCCTCCCTTGTCCGAACCTCATATCCGTTATCCATTCGCCGCTTGAGAGCTTCTTCCTCGTCGCGAAACGCGAATCCAAGAACTTCTTTGTCAAACTCGTCATACGTCTGAGGGTCCTGCCTTCTGGCAGCTTGGCCCTCCGGCGTTCCCAGCCAGTTGAACATGTCACGCTGTTCCGCTGTGAACTGTCCAGCTCGACTCTTCGAGACCCGTGCCACCGTGACCTTACCCATCAACAAACACCGATCGACATGAGCGACCAATGCGTCCTCGGTGCACTTTGCATTGCAGACGAAACGGGCATCATCGAACAGTTGATTCCGGGTTGGCCTGTGCGACTGGTCCCTACGGCCAAGCCATGGAGGCACTCGGGGTTCAGCCCCCGAAGTGTTCACGCGACGCGGAGGCACATCATCCCCCCGCTTGGCACGCGTAGGCTTGTCACGGGCAACGTCGTCACGGGCGGAGTCCGCGCCCAGCGCACACGCAGCGACCGCCGAGAGTAGAGTCATCATGATGCAAGGCTTGCCAGCGCCACGAAACATGATCTCCTCCTCTCACGCTATGTCGTCTGGTGTGCTTTGGCAGGTAGCCATACAATCGCGGAACCGTGCCTCTGCGCGGTCCTCGCATTCCTTGACTTCCCCCTCAGTTCCAGGCTGCAGATGGCACGGTGCCGGACCTCCATCTCCTTCGCATTCCCAACCCCAACAAGCGTTAAGATCGTTCATGCGTCGCCGATGACAGTAGTCGCACTTTCCGGCGTTGCTGAAGCGGAGCTCCCACTCACTTCGATAGTCGCTGAGGTATCGCGGTGCTGTTTCGCCCGTTCCGCCGGTTACGCCACCGACGGGATTGATGGCACCACAAGTTCCCATCGGTCCACACGACGAGGCGGCTTGAGTCGGGAACGCCACGCGTCGGCGGTTGCGCTTCCGCGTGCTTGTTGAGCACGGCAATTCACGAGTCAGCCTGCCGGCGGGAGGGCTGATGACGGAACCGAGTGCGCCATAGGAGTCGACGCTCGTAGGACGCCTAGCCTGCAGGTAACCGGCGACAAATGGGTCGTACATTCGACCGTCTGCGAGGTGCAACGGCGGCCGGAGGCCGCCAATGCTGTCATTGTACGAAATCATCTCTTCATCGACATACTCGCGGCCTCCAAGTCCGCGCAGCGGCTGATACACGCTGTGGCCAAACAGCACGATATCCCACCCGAACGAATCTGGCTCGATTCGCCACTGATTCGTCGCGGCCCCTGTCGTGGGCCAAGACCACACCTCGAGAACCTTGTTCTCTGCGTCGGAATGCAGATATCGGCGAGAAATCGTGGATGACGGGAAGTCTTGTTGCCAGTAAGCGATTGCGCGTGTGCCAACCCAGTAGAACTGGAAGATCGAGTACGTCGAGGGCGACGCGATGTTTGGCGTGTGCTTCACCTCGAGAAGGCGGTCGTCCTGATCGTAGTAGAAGAACCAGTGGGCCTCGCTGAGCCCCGCCTGGACGTAGCTCTTGAAGACACGCCGGCTCTTGTGATCATACGCGTTGGTGATCGTGTAGTTCCGCCAGTTCGAGCCGTCGAACGTCTGGCCCGTTATCTGTCGGACGTTCGAGCGCCCATCGAATGCGAAAGTGCGCCCATCGCGCACGTAAGCATTCGAGTCGTCTGAGATGCGATTGCCTCGATCGTCCCAGCCGAAAGTCGTGGTGCCCGTCGAGGGCGATGTGGTGATGTAGTCGATCTGGTCCTTGCCCGTGCGAAGGGTGTGCGTGTAGGTCAGGGTCCCGTAGCCTCGATGAAGCATCTGGACACGGTCATTGCTGGCCGTGTAGGGCGGTGAGCCATTGATATTCGAACGCAGCGCGGAGCCCGACGTCGGGCATGCGCCGCTCTGTGTTGCATCACAGACGACTCGGTCTAGCCAGTCGTAGGTCAGATACGAATCAGGGATGTTCCCGTAGGCGGCGGGACTGGTGTAGTCCTTCACCGTCGTGCGGCCTCGAGCATCCTCGGAGTAGGCGATGCGGAACGTGTCATCGCCGGGGATGTTCTCGTAGAGGACCTCGACTGGACGATATGCAAGGTTCCAGGTGAGGCGAGCCTGGATGTTGTAGAGAGTGCATCCGGCGCCGCCCGACCAGCACGTCTGGTTCTGCTGGTAGTAGGAGGCGATCGGACCGAAGGGTAGCCACGTGATGGTGTCGGCGACCGCTGACGAGTTTCGGGAGAGTTGGCCGACCTTGTTCGCGTTGGAGTTGCTGCCGCTGATGTCGTACGTCCAGTCGACGCTCGTGCCGCTGGGCGGGATGGCCGCCGTTTGCCTGCCGTTCTTGTTCCAGGAGTAGCTCTGGGGGGCGGTGCGCCCCGAGTCGTCTCGAAGGTACTCCTGGACGAGGCGTCCGGCGTCGTCGTAGGCGAAGAACACCTCCTGGTCGAGCGTGTTGTCGCCGTAGCTCGCGCTACAGAGCAGCGTCGACCGAACGTGGGCGAGGCGGCCAGCCTGCCGCGTGCAGTCGGCGCCGGTCGGACACGACACGGGCGCCACGTCATAGGTATAGCTGATGTCGACGGGCTGGCCCGTTCCACAGTTCTCCGTGCCGTAGTCCTCGGTAAGGACTCGGTCCAGATTGTCGTACGTGAAGGAGTGCTGGACCTCGCCGGCGGTACCGTCGGCCTCGACCACTGTCACGCGGCGGCCGGCGGCGTCGAAGACGTAGATCGTCGTGCCGCTGTCCGGGCTGACGACTTTTACCTCGCGGCCGAGGTCATCCCAGACTCGCTGCATCGACTTGGAGTTGTCATCGGTCACGGACGTAGGCTGACCGAACTGCGCGACGAAGGACGAGTCCCAGGTGTCATAGGTGCCACTGGTCTTGTACCGGCGGAGCGCGTCGACGCGGTTGAGGGTATCGCGCAGCCACTCGGTCTTGCCCTGCCCGTCCTCGTGATCCATCTGCACGACTTGACCGTCAGCTGCGTAGGAGAAGGTCCGGGCGTAGCTCTTGTTGACCGGGTTGAACGCGTTCTCCGTGTGCCGGCTGTCGTAGTAGGAGTACTCCTGGATGCGGGTGATGGTGTTGGAGGCGTCCTTGTAGGACACCTTCATCAGCAGGCTGTCGGTCGCGACGCCGCTGTCGGCGTAGCTGTACTCGATGGTGTCGCCGGCCGACGCGGGGTTGCAGTCGTCGCGTTCCTTGAGGCTCGAGAGCCGGCCCAGGGAGTCGTACTCGCGGTGAACGCAGTCGCCGTACGGGTTCTGCGTCTTCGTCAGCCGCAGCCAGGGGTCGTAGGTGAAGTAGGTGCGCAGGTCGTTCGAGTTGATCGAGCCGCACGAGGTCTGCGACGCCATGGCCACGCGCTCCTCGGTGAGCACGCCTCTGGACGCATCGAACGTGCGGCAGGTGAACGTCGTGTCCGGCTCCTGCTGGCTGGTGGCGTTGCCCCAGTAGTCGTACCCGTCGAGCGCGGTCACGAGGTAGTTCGTCGTGTCCTTCTTGCGCTTGATCTCCTTGAGGTAGCCGTCCTTGAACACGTCGGTGGATGACCAGTAGGTGTAGTCGGTCACGTCGTTCGCGCCCGACAGCGGACCGTCGACCTGGGTGAGCCGGCCCTTGGTGTCGTACGTGAACGAGGTCGTGTACGAGTAGGAGACGGTGGCGCCGGTCGCGTCGAGCGTGAAGCCGATCTCCTGCTTCGAGCCGAGTAGCCCGTTGCTGTTCCACGTGAAGAGGGTGCGTGCGCAGTCCGTGGTCGTCGAGGCGTCGCAGGCCGGTGAGCCGCCGGCCTTGAGCTCGCTGATGCGGCGGATCTCGGTGACCTTCCCGGGGAACGTCGAGTTCCCGTAGAGGTACCAGGTCTTGTGGCCACCGCTGTTGGTCGGATCGGAGTCGGTGTCACCGCGTGCCATCAGCGTCACGAGGCCGTTGCTGTTCCGCTGGTAGCTCGTCCAGTTGCCGTCGGCTTCCTTCACGCCGGCGAGCTCCGGCGTCGAGAGCCAGTCGTACTCGGAGTTCTTCAGGCAGGCGCCCGTGCAGCCGTCGAGGTAGCTGACCGTGTCGACCAGATCCTCGCCGGGCGAGGTCATCTGGATGCAGCGCGCCGCGCGATAACAGACCCCCGTGTTGGCTGCGGCCGGGTTCGTCTCGGCGCCGCAGAGGTGGTCGGTGCCGCAGTCGGCGTCGTCGTCACACGTCGTGGTGCCGACCTTGTTGAAGAAGAGCATTGTGCCGCCCGAGCACTGCGTCCGCGCGGAGGCGTACTCGAAGCCGATCTCGCCGGCGGGGCTGATCGCGCGCACCACCTTGCCGGGCGTCGAGGAGAGATAGCTGTACGAGATGACGTCCTTGCTGTCGCTCAGGATCTTCGTCAGGTATCCGCCCGAATACTGCATGGTCTGGACGGTCGTGCCGCCGATGCTGACCGAGGTCGGATCGCCGCTCGTGTAGCCGTACGAGGCCGTGACGCGCGTGGTCGGTGTGCCTCCGTTGATCGTCTGGTACGCCACGGACGAGACGACGCCGCTCGAGTAGGAGAACAGCAACCGCTTCTTGCCGGAGGCGTCGGTGACCGTGGAGACCTGACCGGAGCCGTCGTAGGCGATCACGACCTTGTTGGGCGTGGCGAGGCTGTCCCAGATCTCGATGAGCTTTCCGGTCGGGGAGGACCAGTTGTAGACGTAGGTCGTTCCGTCGAGCAGGCGGAGCTCCCAGTTCTTGGGGTTGCCGGTCACCTTCTGGCGCAGGTGCTGGACGTGGAAGCCCGGCTGAGCGATGTAGTAGTCGTAACCGCCGGTCGTGTTGCTGAACTGGAAGAGGACGTCGCGGCCGCCCGGCGTGTGCAGGATGACCTGGTCGGGATTCGGGCTCGTGTTCTTGTCGAGCCACGACATGAAGTTGTGGCCCCAGTGTGGGCCGAGCGGCTTGCGGTACGCGGGCGCGCCGCCGCCTGGCTCGTAGAGGCTCGTGTAGAACCGCTGGAAGGTCAGTGCCGGCCCGAAGGGCACCTTGATGTCGAGGTCGGGCGGTAAGCGATAGGTCGCATTGCCGCTCTTCGGGGCGATGGTGCCAGTGAGCGCGCAGTCGAGCGGCGACTCGCACACGCCCGTGACCGCCGCGGGGTTGCACCCCTCGTCGGCCATGAGGTCGCTGTCGTTGTCGAGGCCGTCGCCGCAGATCTCGGCGGCCTCGGCGGGCGCGGCGAGCGACGCCAGAAGGAGCAGGCTGCCGATGGCGAGAGTCGACGTTCGGCGCATGATCACGACTCCTCCCGCAGCGAACCGACGAGCTCGACGAAGACCGAGTCATCCCCGGTGCGGACGGGCGCGGTCTCGATCACGTGGAACGCGCGGCGCTCGCCGGTGAGCAGGAGATGCCGGCGCGCGTAGCGGCCTCGATGGTTCGGCTCGAACGTGAGCTGATACTCGATGCCCGGCATGGGGCCGGAGAACGGGCGTCGCGCCAGATCGTCGACGCCGGGCAGGCCGCGAAGCACGGTCTCCGTCGCGGAGGTGACCTTTGCGGCGGCATCGGAGCCGGAGAGGGGCAGCGACCGGATCGCGATCGTCCGTCGCGGGTGCTCGTTCGACGCGAGGATGATCGCTCCTCGATCGTGCGTGACTGTCCAGCTCGACGGAACGACGAGGCTGAGCTCGTCCGCCTTCGACTCGAAGCGTTCTCGTTCGTCGGGCGTGGGCGCCGGCGGCTCGCCGCTGCATGCCGCGACGAGGCCGGCGGCGAGGACGCTCATCGAGACCACGAGATGTCTCACGGCACCACCCCCAGCGACTCGATGCCGTCGAGGTTGCTCGTGTTCTGCGCGTCCTCGATCAGGCGGAGCTGGTTCGTCGTCGACGAGGCCGCGGCGAAGGCGTTGTGGACGTCGGCACCGTGTTGCGTCTCGGCCCAGTCCAACGTGCGGTTCGTGTTGGCCCGTTCCTCCTCGGACATGTCCTCCCACTCGACGGCGCCGGGATCCGCGTCGTAGAGCGTGAACGGGTCGCGGATCGGCAACGGCGGCGCCTCCGCCGTTTCCTGTTCGGTTCGTCCGCTGCTGAACGTGACGCTCAGGAGCAGCAACGCGAGCAGACCTCGGGTGCAACGCATGGTGCGCGAGCTCATGTGTCCTCCGTTGACGTCGTGCGACGCCGGTCCCGCTCGGCCAACTACCCACCTCACCGAGCTGATCGCACCCTACGAAATCACCCGGGGGGGGCGTCAAGCAAGAAACGTCGACATCGTGCTCGTCATGTTTGTGAGCAAAGCAGTGGGGTCCGGAGTGATCGTCAGAGTGCGCCGAAGTTGCACAAACGATCAGCGACCCGCGCGGAATCAGCACGCTCACGGAGCGACGGCGCCGCATCCTTCGACTCGCCCTCGCTGACGCTCGGGCTCGCTCAGGATGAACGGAACCTCGCCCTCGCCGACGCTCGGGCTCGCTCAGGATGAACGGAGCGTCGGGCTCGCTCAGGATGAACGGAGCGTCGGGCTCGCTCAGGATGAACGGAGCGTCGGGCTCGCTCAGGATGAACGGGGCGGCTCGGCCTTGTTCTCGACCATCGACGCGAGCTTCACCGTCTCGGCGTTGGCGGGCACGCGGGTCAGGAAGCTCTCGCTCCAGCTCGCGTCGCCGAGCCGGGCGGCGCGCGTGCGCAGGCGCTGGAGCGCGACCCAGGCGACGGCGGCGGCTTCCTCCTGCAAGCCGGCGGCGACGAGCGCTTCCAGGT
>JAIOII010000781.1 GCA_019912685.1 Kofleriaceae bacterium | reverse complement strand
GTGCGGCCGCGCGCCTCCGCCGGGACGGCGCGCACCGCCTCGAGCGTCACCATCCCGAGCGGCGCCCCGCCGTCGACGACCGCGAAGGCGGTGCGCTTCTCGCGGAGCATACGCTCGGCGGCGTCGTAGGCGGTCGCGTCGGCGGGGAGGACCGCGACGTTGGCGCTCATGATGTCACGGACGCGCAGTCGTCCGAGCAGCGTGTCGACGACGACGGAGCGGGTCTCGCCCTGCGCGCCGATGTACACGAAGAAGGCGATGAGGAGGAGCAGCATGTTGAAGGAGAGGAAGCCGAGGATCGCGAAGCCGATCGCGAACGCCTTCCCGACCGCGGCCGCCACCCGCGTCGCCCGGATGAGGCCGAGCCGCGGCGCGAGGACGGCGCGCATGATCCTCCCTCCGTCCATCGGGAACGCGGGCAGGAGATTGAAGAGCCCGATCACCACGTTGAGGAGCGCGAGGTAGAAGAGGGCGAACTGCAGATTGAACGACGGGATGTCGACGAGCGCGACGAGCGCGTAGAGCAGCGCGCCGATCCCGAGGCTGACCAGCGGCCCGAACGCCGCCATCAGCGCCTCGTGGCGCGGGCGTTTCGGCATCTCCTCCATCTGCGAGACGCCGCCGATCATGAGGAGGGTGATGCTCCGGACGCGGGCGCCGGTGCGCGCCGCATAGAGCGAGTGCGCGAGCTCGTGGAGGAACACCGAGAAGAACAGGGCGAGCGCGAGGCCGAGGCCCCAGAGGAACGGAGCGCCGGAGAGCTGCTCCGGCGGGACGCCGGCCATGCTCGCCGCCTCGCGGAACGAGCGCGCGAACACCCACGCGAGCAGCGGCAGGACGAGCAGAAAGGTGAAGTGGATCCGGACGGGGATGCCCCGCACCGTGGCGATCTTGAATCCTCCGAGCTCCATGCGTCCGGGGCGTGCAAGGCCGAGTCCACTTCGACGAACGGCGTTACACTGGGCGGATGGCCGATCAGGACGCGACCGAGCCCGGAGAGGGATCGAGTCCGTCCACGGCCGAACGCGTCGGCGCGGTCGCGGAGGTGCTGCGGCGAGGCGACACGCCGCCGACCGAGACGGTCACGTCGCCGCCGGCGCAGCGGCGGCGCGCGCGCCGGCTGCCGCGCTTCACGCGCGGCGGCGTGATCGGTCGGTACGTGATCATCGATCTCCTGGGCAAGGGCGGCATGGGCGACGTGTACGCGGCGTACGACCCCGAGCTCGATCGCCGCATCGCGCTCAAGCTCGTGCGCGACGTGTCGGGCGACGGACGCGCGCACCTGATCACCGAGGCCAAGACGATGGCGCGCGTCTCGCACCCCAACGTGTGCGCGGTCCACGACGCCGGCAGCTTCGACGAGGGCGTGTTCATCGCGATGGAGCTGGTCGACGGCCCGACGCTCGCCGACTGGCGGCGCACGCCGCGATCGTGGCGCGAGATCCTCGCCGTGTTCGAGGCTGCGGGGCGCGGCCTGTGCGCCGCGCACGCCGCCGGCATCGTGCATCGCGACTTCAAGCCGGGCAACGTCATGATCGGGGGTGATGGTCGCGTGCGCGTGCTCGATTTCGGGCTGGCGCGCCTGGGCGTGCCGTCCGCGTCGGTCGAGAGCCTCGACGGCGAGAGCTCGTCGGAGCCCGACGAGGAGGCGAGCCCGCGCGTCGTGGCGAGCCGCGCGATGGGGACGCCGTCGTACATGGCGCCCGAGCAGCGGCGGCCCGGCATCCACGACGCGCGCGTCGATCAGTACGCGTTCGCGGTCGCGCTCTACGAGACGCTGTATGGCGAGCGGCCGTTCGCCGGCGAGAACCCGGACGCGATCCTGGCCAGCGCGTTGACGCACCGGGTGCGGCCGCCGCCGCGCGACCGCGACGTGCCGGCGTGGATCCGCCGGCCGCTGGTGAAGGCGCTGGCGCCCGATCCCGCCGAGCGCTTCGCGTCGCTCGAGCTGTTGCTCGCCGAGCTGGCGCGCGATCCGGCGCTGCGC
>JAIOII010000780.1 GCA_019912685.1 Kofleriaceae bacterium | reverse complement strand
CGCCGCGCGCGCTCGCCGAGCGTGAGGCCGACGAGCACGACGTCGGCGTGCGCCGGCGCGGCGAGGATGACGATCGAGGGCGTCACCTACGCGCTCCGTCGCACGTCGCGGGCGGCCGCGAACGCGTCGGCGATGCGGCGGATGCCGTCGTCGAGGAGCACGGTGGGCCTCCAGCCGGTGGCCGCCGTCATCCGCGCGTGATCGCCGATCGACAGGAAGACGTCGCCGGGGGTCCCGGCCTCGACGGCGATCGGATGGTCGTCCCGGCCGAACGCGCGGCCGAGGCGGCGGATCATGTCGCCGACCGTCACCGCCTCGCCGGTGCAGACGTTCAGCTCGCGGCCGATCGTCGCGGGCGCGGCGGCGGCTGCGAGGAAGGCCTCGACGACGTCGTCGACGATCACCAGGTCGCGCACGCGCTCGGCCGGCCCCTTCACGGTGACCGGCTCGCCGCGGAGGACGTACGAGAGGTAGATCGAGAGGATGCCTTGCCGCATGTTGGCGAGGTCCTGGCGCGGCCCGTACACCGAGAAGAGCCGCAGCGACGTGGGCGCGAGCCCCAGCTCGCGGTGCGCCACCCGGAGGTAGTGCTCGCACGCGAGCTTGGAGCAGCCGTAGAACGATCGCGGGCGCGGCAGCATGTCCTCGTCGAACGGCGCCCTCCCCTCCCCCTCGCCGTACACCGACTCCGTCGACGCGAACACGAGGCGCGGCGAGCCGACCGACAGCGCCCACTCGGTGAGGAGCACGGTCGCCCGCAGGTTGTCGTCCAGGTCGCGGATCGGCGCGTCCATGCTGATCCATCCCGACGACTGGGCCGCGAGGTGGAAGATCACGTCGGGCGCGAGCCCGCGCATGCGGAGGTAGTGGGTCGGGTTGCCGAGGTCGGCGTAGACGAAGTCGGCGGCGTCGGGGACCTGCGCGCGGTAGCCGGTCGACAGGTTGTCGACGACCGTGACCGCGTGGCCGAGCGCGAGCGCGCGCCGCGCGAGGTGGGAGCCGATGAAGCCGGCGCCGCCGGTGACGAGGATGTTCATGGGCGGCTCCGTCAGGCGACCGCGCGCCGGCGGACGCTGCCGAGGACGCGCGTGAAGGCGGCCTTCAGGCCGTCGACGTCGGCGGCCGAGAGGTCGCCCATCGTGCAGACCTGGAACTGGCGTGGGTCCTCGATCGCGCCGTAGAGGATGTAGAAGCCCTCGGCGGCCATGAGCCGCGTGAGCTCGGGATAGAGCATCCCGGGCGGCAGGAGGAAGTTGCCGGCGACCCAGCCGCGGTGCTCGGGCGCGAGCATGGAGGTGACGCCGAGGCCCTCGAGGTGGCGCGTGATGTCCTCGAGCTGCACGCGGATGCGGTGCATGTGCGCGTCGATCCCGACCGAGCGCAGGTGGAGGCACGCCCCGCGCACCGCGGCGTGCAGCTGGACCGGCTGGCCGAAGCGCGGCGCGAGCTCCTTCGCCTGCTTGTCGTGCTCGCCGACGAGATCGAGGTAGTACGTGTCGCCCTTCGCCGCGGCGCGGAGCTCGTCCAGCGCGTCGCGGCGCGCGAGCACGATGCCGAGGCCGGGCACGGCCATGAGCGCCTTGGACGTCGTCGCCACGGCGAGGTCGACGCCCGCGCGCTCGAGCTCGAGCGGGTACGCGAACGCGCTCGAGACGCAGTCGGCGCCGACGCGCAGCCCGCGGCGCTTGCACGCGCGCGCGATCGCGACGAGCGGGTTCCTGAGCGTGGCCCGCGTCTCGTGGCTCACCACGTACGCCCAGCGCAGGTCGCGGTGCGCGGCGAGGAACGCGTCGAGCCCGGCGACGTCGAGCGGCACGTCGTGCGGCGCGCGGTACACCACGTGATCGATGCCGCTCCGCCGCGCCTGATCGACGAGGCGCTGGGCGAAGAAGCCGTTCTCGATGATCACGCCCTGGCCGAGCGCCGCGAGCACGCGCAGGCACGCCTCGTTGGTGCCCGTGCCCGACGCGAGCAGGAAGGTCACGTCGACGTCGTCGGGGCGCTCGACGCCGAGGAGCGCCTTCAGATCGCGCTGGTTGGCGGCGAACATGTCCTTGAACGCGTCCTGCCGGTGGTAGTTGCACGGCGGATCGATCAAGTAGTCATTGACGATCGTCGGGATCTCGACCGGTCCCGGCGTGAACAACGTGAGGCGCGCGCGTGGCGTGGTGCGCAAGGGCATGGTCGCGGTCCGAGCAAGCTGCAGGCCAGCCGCTTGCACGTGCGCTCGCGCATGAAAGCCGTGATCCTCGCCGCCGGCGCCGCGACGCGTCTGCGCCCGCTCACCGACTCGATCCCGAAGTGTCTGCTCGAGGTCGGCGGCGCGCCGATCCTCTTCCGCTCCCTCGAGCATCTGTGCGCCGTCGGCCTCGACGAGGCGGTGATCGTGACCGGCTACCGGGCGCCGCAGCTCGTCGCGGCCGTCGCCGCGTGGCGACTGCCCGTCGCCGTCACCGCCGTGCACAACGACGCCTTCGATCGCACCAACAACGGCTACTCGACGTTGCTCGCCCGTCCCCACGTCGACGGCCGGCCCTTCCTCCTCATGGACGCCGACATCGTCTGCGATCGCGAGGTGGTCGCGGCGGTCGTGACCAGCGCGCGCGCCGACTGCCTCGCGCTCCGCCCGTCGACGACGCTCGGCGCCGAGGAGATGAAGGTCGTCGTCGACGCGCGCGGGCGGGTGCGCCGGTGCGCGAAGGAGGCCGATCCGCGGGCCGCCGCCGGCGAGTCGATCGGCATCAACCGCTTCTCGGCCGCGGCGTCGGCGCGGTTCTTCGCCGCGCTCGAGGAGCGCGTCGTCGGCCGCGGGCTGGTGAACGAGTACAACGACGCCGCCGTGCAGCAGATGATCGACGACGACGGCTACGAGCTGTGGCCGGTCGATATCGGCGCGTGGTACGCGACCGAGATCGACACCGCCGACGATCTGCGAGCCACCGACCTCGAGCTGCGTCGCCGTCGAAGCTTCACCTCGGCGTGCGCGACCTTCACCGTCCTCTGACATGTTCGCGTGATCGTTCGGTACCTGGCCGGGTACCTCGAACCAGGCACCCACGCGGGTACCCGTGGCGCTCGCGCACATCGGTTGCCGTCGGAGGTGACGCGCGTGACGGATCGCCCCGGGGTGCCGTCCTACCCGAGGCAAGGCGGTTGCAGAGTTGCGCCGCGGACGAGGTGCCGATGGAGAACGTGGTTCGATCAATTCGCCAGGCCGAGACGCTGGTGGCGGTGGCGCGCGCGGTGTTCGTGGACGCGGTGGCGGCGGTCGGCGCGGTGGGCGCCACGATCGAGCTCTACACCGCGCGCGGCGCGCCGATCGTCTGCGCGACGAACATGCCCGTGTGCGAGGCGCAGCTCGCGTCGTACATGCGCCGCGGTCACCGGCGCGACGCGTGTCTCGCGGCGGTGCGCGCGACGTGGGCGACGGTCGCGAGCCTCGACGTCGATCCCGGCGGCGACGACGAGCTCGTCGGCCCGATCATCGGCGACGGCGCGCTGCTCGGCGCCTTGCGCTTCGGCATCGTGACGCCGCCGACCCAGGAGCTGCGCCGGCGCCTCGGCGCGATCTGCACGCACGTCTCGGTGCGCCTCGCCGAGCTCGGCTTCTCGTCGCCGCTGACCGAGTCGTTCGCGCGGCTCACGCGCCGCCAGCGCGAGGTCGTGCACCTCACCACGCGCGGCTTCACGACGCAGCAGATGGCGAGCGTCCTCACCATCTCGCCGAACACGGTGAAGAAGCACCTCAAGCTCGTGTTCGCGCGGCTGAACGTGCAGAGCCGCGTCGCCCTCGCCGCCCAGGTGAGCCGGTTCGCGGCGCGGGTCGATCAGCTCGACGAGCTGCGCGGCGAGGGCGTCACCGTGCGCTGGCTCGAGGACGGCGACGGCGATGGCGACGGCGAGGACGCGGAGGACGATCCGGCTGCGGGGCCGGTGGGGACTGTCGCCAGTGACGACAGTCCCAGGCGGCCGGCTCCTCCAGGCTACTCGGGCAGCCAGCCGCTCCGGGGCGACGTCGCGCGCCAACCTCGCGGAACCCAAGGGCGTGATCGCGTGGCCTGACCCGACCTCGTTCCGGCACCGCGGTTGCTGAAAGGGCTCGGCACGGAGGTCCCCATGCCCGCCCTCGCCCTCGCCACGTCCGAGCTGGTTCGCGCCGCGAACGCCGACTTCCCTGCGGCCACCACCGAGGTCGCCGCGACGCTGCCGGTGCGGGCGCACGTCGCGTACGAGATCTTCGCGGACACCGGCGAGACGCCGCGCTGGCTCTCCGTCATCCAGGCGGCGCACGTGCTCGAGCGCGGCGTCGATGGTCGGCCCTCCCGGGTCTCGTTCCGCGCGGCGTTCGAGCGCGCGACGATCGGCTACGTCCTCCACTACCAGTACCGGCCCGAGGAGCTCACCGTGATGTGGGAGTCGTCGCGCGCCGGCAGCATCCGCATCGACGGCGAGGCGCGCTTCCAGCCGCTCTCGCATCGCGCGTGCCTGATGACGTACCGGCTCACCCTCGAGCTGCCGGTGAGCGGCGACTGGGTCGAGCGCCACTACGACGGCCACGCCGCGTCGGCCGTGGTCGGCGACTTCCGCGAGCACCTGCGCCGCTGCCTCTGATATCGTCGGGGCGATGGGAGCACCGGCGGGCTCGCCGCCCGACACTCCGGAGATGGGCCTCGCGGAGCTCGAGGTCGCGTTCGACCGCGCGATCAAGCAGAACCACATCTGGATGGCGTTCCAGCCGATCGTGCATGCGAAGCAGCACGCGCTCTTCGGCTACGAGGCGCTCATGCGCTCGCGCGATCCGCAGCTCACGCACGTCGGGCTCATCCTCGACGCCGCCGACCGGCTGGAGCGGACGACGCAGCTCGGCCGCCTGGCCCGGGCGCAGGTCGCGACCGAGTTCGCCAAGGCGTCGGCCGAGCGCGGGCTGGTCTTCGTCAACCTCCACGTGCGCGACCTGTTCGACCCGACCCTGACGTCGCCGTTCACCGGGCTGACCCGCATCGCGCGCCGGGTCGTCCTCGAGATCACCGAGCGCAGCTCGCTCGAGGGCATCGACGGGCTCGCCGACCGCGTCGCCGAGCTCCGCGAGATCGGCTACGCCATCGCCGTCGACGATCTCGGCGGCGGGCACGCGCGCATGGGGCACCTGACGCCGCTCGACACCGACTTCGTGAAGCTCGACATGTCGCTGGTCCGGGATCTCGACTCGCACCCGGTGAAGCAGCGGCTGGTCTCGTCCGTGGTCTCGCTGTGCCGCGAGAGCGGCGTGCGGGTCATCGGCGAGGGCGTCGAGACCAAGGCCGAGGCCGAGGTCCTGACCGATCTCGGGTGTGATTATCTCCAGGGTTATTTGATCGCCCGACCAGGCCCCCCCTTCGTGGATCCGGTGTAGGCTCGGTTCCGCGATGAGGGGAATACATCCGGGGTCCGTCCGGGACGGCTGGAACCGTATCGTCCGCCGTGTCGCGCCTGCGATCACGCTCGCGCTCCTGAGCGCGGCGTGCAAGAAGCGCGAGAGCCGCGGCGAATTCGAAGAGGAGAGCAGCATGGAACCTATGGGAATGATGTTCGGTGCGATGGAGAGCCTGGGTGCGCTCGTGTTCATCCCGTTCTTCGTCATCTTCGGCTACTGGTTCGTCGCCTTCTGGGACCGCCGGGAGAGCCGTCCATCGAAGGATGACAAGCAGCTGGGCACCAAGCTGGTGATCTGGGGCTTCATCCTCGCCGGCGCCACGATGGTGCTCATCAGCGCGTTCGGCCTCATCTGGTTCGTGTTCGGCGGGTTCAAGGGTGGCTTCAGCCAGATCAAGGGCGCGCTCGCCGGCATCGTGTCCGGCGGCGCGATCGCGGGCGCCTTCGGCCTGCTCTTCCTGCCGCGCACCAACAACGCGTCGGAGCCGCAGGTCGAGCGCTACGCGATGGGCCTGTTCGGCATGGGCAACGGCGTCGCTGCGGCGATCGCGTTGACCGCGCTCATCGACTCGATCTTCTTCGCCAAGGGCTGGCGCACGGACATCTCGCGCAACCTGTCGATGCTCGCCGTGTTCGGCGCGGGCGCCGGCATCGCGCTGCTCCGCCACGGCAAGCTGTCGGGCTGGACCGAGCCGGTTCGCCCGGCGATGCCGTCGGCGCCGGCCGGTGGCGGCTATCCGCCCGCCCAGGGTGGCGGCTATCCGCCCGCCGGTGGCGGTTATCCGCCGGCGCAGGGCGGCGGCTATCCTCCGCAGGGCGGCGGCTATCCTCCGCAGGGTGGCGGCGGCTATCCGCCCGCTGGCGGTGGTGGCTACCCGCCGCAGGGCGGCTACGGCTGAGAAGAGGAATGGGGAGTGCCTGAGGCCCTTCACGCAAGGAAGGCCTCAGGCATCAGGCTTCAGGCCCAGAAAAGAGAAAGGCCTCAGGTTCGTACCTGGGGCCTTTTGCGTTGGGCCTGAGGCCCTCTTCTCTTCCTGAGGCCTGATGCCTGAGGCCTTCCTTGCGTAAAGGGCTCAGGTTCTCACCACAGCTCTCAGCTCAGAGCTCCTTCAGGTCCATCGCGTACAGCACGCCGCGGTTCGACAGCACGTAGAGCTCTTGCTCGTCGATGACCGTGGGATCGCCGCTGACGCCGTCGCCCGGGTCGAAGTACTCGTAGAGCTCGCCGGTGCGCTTGTCGGCGATGAACACGCCGGCGTCGGCGAGCGCGTAGACGATCAGCTGCTCGGTGACGATCGGCGTCGCCGGCTCGCCGCCCCCGCGCGTGCCCTGCCGCCAGAGGATGTTGCCGTCGAGATCGAGCGCGTAGATGCCGAGGTCGGCGGCGGCGACGTAGAGGCGCTCGCCGTCGGTCGCCAGGCCACCCGCGGCGCCGACGCTCGCCGACGCGGTGACGCCCTCGAGCGTCATCCGCCAGCGCACGAGGCCGGTGGTCTTGTCGATCGCCCACACGCCGCCGGACGACGACGTCACGTACACGGTGTCGCCGAGGACGACGGGCGTGCCGTCGACGTCGATGAAGCGGTCGCTGTCGCCCTTGAGCGTCGTGAGCCACGCGACCGAGCCCGTCTTCACGCGCAGCGCGACCATGGTGCCGTTCGCGAACCCGGTGAACGCGAGCTCGCCGTCGACGGTGACGCCGGCGTGGCCGCGCAGCGTGTACTCCTCGGGGGTCTCGCCCTTGTAGGTCCAGCGCAGCGTGCCCTTGCGCGCGTCGAGCGCGTACACCTGGTCGGCCTCGTTGGCGTAGATGATCATGTCGTCGACGACGACCGGCGTCTCGAGCACCGGGCCGCGGCCCTCGTGCTTCCACGCCTGCTTGCCGGTCTGCATGTCGAGCGCGACCAGCTCGCCGTCGTCGGTGCCGACGTAGAGCAGCGTGCCGGCGACGGCCGGGCGCGAGCTCACCGAGCCGATGCGCTCCTGCCAGCGCACCTTGCCGTCGAGCGCGTGGAGCGAGAAGAACCGCCCGCCCGCCGAGCCCGTGTACACGTGATCGCCGACGCGCGTGATGCTCGCGAACTCCTGCGGCTTCATCTCGCGCGCGCGATCGCTCGTGACGACGCGCCAGCGGAGGTGGAGCATCGGCCGGCCGAGATCGGGATCGCGCGCCGGCGCCGGCGTCGAGATGCAGCCGGAGGCGGGGACGACGGCGGCGGCCGCGAGCAGCGCCGCGGCGAGCACACGGGCTGCGCTCACGGAGTGAGCGACTCCCCCGCTCCGAGCGCCGCGAGGCGCTGCTCGATGAGCGGCTTGAGCTGGGTCTCGGGCGCGACGGTGAGCGCCTTCTGCAGGGCGGCGACGGCGTCGGAGGTCTTGCCCATCGACTCGAGCACGCGGCCCTCGTGGTAGAGCGCGTAGTCGCGGCGCGGGCCGCTGTCGTCGGGCTGGACCGCGCGGTACGCGGCGAGCGCCTCCTCGAGGAGGCGCTGCTGCTCGGCCTGGTCCTTCGCGGTCGAGGCCTTGGTCTCGAGGACGACGCCGACGCCCTCGCGCGCGACGGCCGCGTCCGTCGTCCTGCCGGCGCCGACGCGCTTGTAGATCGCGAGCGCGTCGTCGAGCTTGCCGGTCTGGACCAGGAGCTGGGCCTCGTACAGCGAGGCGGCGCCGCGCACCTCGCCCGCCTTCTTCAGGCCGGTGAGGGTCTCCTCGGCGCGCCTGGCGTAGCTGCCGTACGTCGTCGGGAGGTCCTTCGACGCGGCGTCGGCGGGATCGGGCTCGTAGCCCGGGATGACCATGACCGAGCCGCGCTCGAGCGCGAGGGCGAGCTGGTTGGTCGCCTTCTCCGCCTTGCGATGCTTCCACCAGCGCATGCCGAAGAAGATGCAGAGGACCACCGTGCCGCCGATGGCGAGCACGACGATCTTCTTCATGTGCGGGATGAGTCGATCGAGCAGCGATTCGCCGCCGATGTGGACAGCCTGCACCTGAGGTCCGAGGGTCGGGTCGTGCTCTTCTTCTTTGCGGGCCATGAGCGAGCGGGGGTGTAACACCCGCGCGAGAGGCGGTCAAACCGCCAGGCGGGCCTGGGAGGGTGTGATCTTGAGACGTTGGAGCGCCGCGAACGGTTGCCTGGCCCGCCGTCGGCGCGTCATGCTGCGCCCGTGAACGTGCGACTCGTCGTGTGTGTCGGCCTGGTCGCCGGAGGGTGGCAGCATGCGTGGGCGGGGGACGGCGAGAACGCGGTGTCGGCGGGGGTCGGCTTCGCGACGTACGCGACGCCGAACGAGGACGAGGACGAGACGCTGCGGCC
>JAIOII010000779.1 GCA_019912685.1 Kofleriaceae bacterium | reverse complement strand
GCTTCTCGCCGACGAGGCGCGGCAGCTCGACCAGCCCGCCGCCGAGCGCGACGAGCGATCGCTTCACCTCCGGCAAGCCGAGCTTCGCGCCGGCGGCGGCGACGAGGAGGTCGCACGCGAGCGCGATCTCGAAGCCGCCGGCCAGCGCGTCGGAGTGGAGCGCCGCGACGAGCGGCTTGGTGCGGCGGCGCCGCACCAGGCCGGCGAAGCCGCCTCGCTCGGTCGCCATCTCGGCGCCGCGCCCCGTGGCGACGAGCTTGAGGTCGGCGCCCGCGCAGAAGATGGGGCCGCTGGCGGCGAGCACGCCGCAGACGAGCGCGTCGTCCGCTTCGAGCGTGTCGATCGCCGCCTCGATGCCGCGGGCGACGGCGCCGTTGACGGCGTTGCGCGCGTCGGGTCGATTCAGGCGCACGATCAGGACGTTGCCGTGCCGTTCGGTCAGGACTGCGGGGTGGTCGCTCATGCGCGGCGACGATACCGTGCGCCAGGCCGTCACGGCGCCTTCCGCCACGGCGAGGCACGCCGGCATCGGCGCCGCGGGCGCCCGTTAGGTGAAGTTCGCGCCGGTCAGACGCGGCGATCGTGGCGCGTGGTAGCAGGGCTCGGTGCGGATCTGGATCCCAGGCGCTCTGCTTCTCGGTCTCCTGGCGTGTGGCGGCGCGGAGGCGCCGGACGAGACCGTCGACGGCGCCGTCGCGCTCGACGCCGCGGTCGACGCGCCCGACGGGCCGCTCGGCGACATCGCCGACGAGCTGCGGGCGATCCCCGGGCTCACCGTCGAGGAACGCTCGACGATGCACGACGGCTACCGCTTCTTCGTCATGACCTACGACCAGCCGGTCGACCATGCCGATCCGGACGGCCCGCGCTTCGCGCAGCGGATGACGCTCCTCCACCGCGACTACGCGGCGCCGGTGATCGCGCACAACAGCGGCTACAACGTGTCGACCCGTGGCTCGCGCTCGCAGCTCACGGTGTTGACCAACGGGAACCAGCTCTCGATGGAGCACCGCTACTTCGCGCCGTCGCGCCCGGACCCGGCGGACTGGTCGAAGCTCACGATCGAGCAGGCCGCCGGCGACCAGCACCGCATCACCCAGGCGCTCAAGGCGCGGATCTACCGCGGCAAGTGGCTCACGACCGGCGCGAGCAAGGGCGGCATGACGTCCTTGTTCCATCGCCGCTTCTTCCCCGACGACGTCGACGGCACGGTCGCGTACGTCGCGCCCATCGACTACCCCGAGGACGCGGTGCAGTCGCCGACCAACCGCTACATCGTGTTCCTCGAGAACGTCGGCACCGACCCGGCGTGCCGGCAGAAGCTGAAGGACTTCCAGAACACGGTGCTCGCGCGCCGCGAGGCGATGAAGACGCGCATGCGCTCCGAGGCCGCGTTCACCATCCTCGGCGAGGACCGCGCGCTCGACTTCGCGGTGGTCGAGATGCCGTTCATCTTCTGGCAGTACGGCAACCAGTCGCGCTGCGCGAGCATCCCCGGCGCCGCCGCGACCGACGCCGCGGTGTTCGGGTTCCTCGACGACACGGCGGGGGTCGCGTCCTACGGCGACGACAGCCTGACGGGGTTCCTCGCGTACTATCACCAGAGCGCGACGCAGCTCGGCTACCCCGCCGCCGACGAGAGCTACCTGGTCGGGCTCCAGCACCCGGGCGAGGACACCGCGCGCGCGTACATCCCGGCCGCGATCCCGACGCCGGCCTACGACCAGGGCGCGGCGATGCGCGACGTGCAGACGTGGATCGCCGCGAGCGGCGAGCGCATCATGCTCATCTACGGCCAGAACGATCCGTGGACCGCCGGCGCGGTCGACCTCGGCGCCGCCACGGACTCGTACCGGTACATCGCGCCCAACGGCAACCACGGCGCGTCGATCACGTCGCTCACCGACCAGGAGGAGAGCGACGCGCGCGAGACGGTGCTCCGCTGGGCCGGCCTGCCGAGCTCGGGCGCGATGGCGCGCGTCCGCCTCCACACCGGCGAGCGTACGCTCGAGCAGGAAGAGCTCGAGCTGCGCCGCCCGCGCTGAGGTGCGCGATAGCGCGCCGGTCTGGGTCCGTACGAGATCGGGCCCGGCCTCGGGCCGGGGCCGACCGATCGATGTGAGCCTGGGACGGCGAATGCCTCCCAGGCTCTGACCGGTCAGTTCTCGGTCGCCTCGGGCTTCGCCGTCGTCCGCGCGCCGCCGAGGTGCAGCGCCTCCCGGATGGCGGCGGCGCGCTCGCTGGTGATGCCGAACGCGACGACGAACAGCCCGAGCGCCTTCTTCTCGGCCTGGTCCTGCTCGCCGTCGGAGAACATGAGCGTCGCCATCGTGAACACGACCTTCTCGCGCAGCGCCTGCGACGGCAGCCGCGTCGCCAGCGCCTCGACGTAGTCGTGGACCTCGTCCGGCGTCTTCAGCGCGGCCAGCCGGTCGCGCGCGCCCGCGATCATCGCGGCGAGCACGCCGCGCTCCACGCCCCACGGCAAGCCGAGGACGATCTCGTCGAACCGCCGCCGCTCGGCGGGCGTGATCTTGTCGTCGGCGATCATCCCGACCACCATCGCCTCGAGCACGGCGAGGCGCTGCCCGTCGTCCATGGCCGCAAAGTCGGTCGCGTCGAGGTGCATGTGTCGGTTCTATCACGCCGACTCGTCGCGCCGACGCGCCCGCTGGCCGAGCCACCTCGCGCTCGCTGTGCGGTCCCGCTCGCGGGGCCAGCCTCGAACGCCGTTCCCTGCCCCCGGCCGCCGGCTCGGGACTTGCAATTCGTGCCACCACACGAGGCTGACGAGAGGAGCGAAGCGATGAGGCTTTCCGATGAAACGCTGCGTGGACGGACCGTGATCGCGTCGGATGGGATTGCGATCGGCGAGGTCTCCGTGCTGTTCGTCGACAGCGACGGCTGGCAGGTGGAGTCCATCCAGATCCGGTTGCGCAAGGAGGTGGCCGATCGACTCGGCGCCGACCGCGGCATGTTCCACGCTGGTGCGCTGGAGGTCCCGACCAGCATGATCCAGTCCGTGGGCGACGCCGTGGTGCTCTCGGTGGCGATCGATGATCTGCGTCAGGTGCTTCCCGGAGCGACCGCGTCACCGACCGCCCACTAGCGCACACGGATCACGCAAATGCTTCACGCGCGCCGGCTGCTCAACGCGGTCCTGCGGACACCCTTGTTCACCGCCCTCGCGACGCCCCACGACATCGACGGCTATCTCCGCATGCTCGATCGGACATGGTCGGCGCGCCACGTTCGCGCTCGCCTGGTCGCGATCCGCCGTGAGACCGACGACGCGGTCTCCTTGTGGCTCCTGCCGAACGAGAACTGGCGCGGCTTTCGCGCCGGGCAGTTCGTGCAGCTCTCGGTCTGGGTCGGCGGGATACGGCACACGCGGTGCTATTCGATCTCGTCCGCGCCCGAGGACGGACTTCCCCTGCGGCTCACGCTCGAGGTCCAGCCGATCGGGCGCGTGTCCTCCGCGTGGCTTCGTCAGGCCCGTGAAGGTGACGTCGTCGAGCTCAGCCCTGCGCTCGGCGACTTCGTGCTCCCCGAGCCCGCGCCAGCGCGGCTCCTGTTCGTGAGCGGCGGCAGCGGCATCACCCCGCTCCTGTCGATGTCCCGACACTTGAACGCGACCGGATACGCCGGGCGGCTCGCGTGGGTGCACTACGCCCGCCGCGCGGTGATCCTGGGCGACGAGCTCCGCGAGCTGGCACGCCGGCAGCCGGGCTTGCAGCTCGACGTCCGGCTGACCGAGCCGGCACGATCCGAGGGCGCGCCGGCGCCACGTCTCTCGGGCGAACGGCTCGACGCCCTGGTCCCGGACTGGGAGGGCCACGAGGCCTTCGCCTGCGGACCCGCCTCGCTGCTCGGGTCGGTCGCATCGGTGTGGCACGAGCGTGCCGCCGGAGGGCGCTTGCACGTGGAACGGTTCGACGCCGGCGCCGACGCCTCGCCGTCGCGGTCGACGCCGTGGAGCACCGAGACGCCGTACCGCCTGGTGTTCGCGAGGAGCGGGCGCGAAGCGCGGGGGCACGGCCGCGCGTCGTTGCTCGCGCAGGCCGAGGCGGCCGGGCTCCAGCCGCGCCACGGTTGCCGCATCGGCATCTGTCATCGCTGCCGATGCGTCAAGCGCGCTGGCGTGGTGCGCAACGAGCTCACCGGTGTGCTGGACGACGAGCCGGACAAGGCGATCCAGCTCTGCATCACGACGCCGTGCTCCGACGTGATCCTCGAGCTGTGAAGGGCGCAGGGTTCACGAGGACGATGGGAGGGATGGGCGCATGTCGATGAACCCCGAGGAGCTGGAGGCGTTCGGTGCCGAGATCCAGGCCGTCGGTGATCGCGTCACGCGCGACCTCGGCGAACGAGACGCGCGATACATCCACGAGCTCGTCGCCGCGCAGCGGCGCGCCGAGGTGGCCGGCCGCGCGTTGCTCTTCGCGGGCGCGTTCCCGCCGGCCTGGATCTCCGGCGTGGCGCTGCTCACCCTCTCCAAGGTCCTCGAGAACATGGAGATCGGGCACAACGTGCTGCACGGGCAGTACGACTGGATGAACGACCCGGAGCTCGACAGCACGAGCTACGAGTGGGACTGGCTGTGTCTCTCCGAGCACTGGCGGCACGGGCACAACTACCTCCACCACACGTTCACCAACATCGTGGGCGTCGACCGCGACCTGGGCTACGGCCTCCTGCGCATGGCCGAGGAGCAACCATGGCGTCCGGTGCACCTGCCGCAGCCGCTCTACGCGCTCGCGCAGGCGCTGACGTTCGAGTGGGCGGTGGCCGTGCACGACCTCGAGCTCGACCGGGTCTTGCGCGGCGAGAAGAAGCTCCGGCAGGTCGTGCGCCAGGCCAGACCGCTCGTGCGGAAGGCCGCGCGGCAGGTGCTCAAGGACTACGTGCTGTTCCCGGTCCTCGCCGGGCCGTCCGCGCCGTTCGTCCTCACCGGAAACCTGAGCGCCAACCTGTGCCGGAACGTCTGGGCGTTCCTCGTCATCTTCTGCGGCCACTTCCCCGACGGCGTGCAGATGTACCTGCCGCGGGACGTCGAGGGCGAGACCCGCGCGGGGCGGTTCCTGCGCCAGATCCGCGCCTCGGCGAATGTCGTCGGCCCGCGCTGGTTTCACATCCTCTCGGGCAACCTGAGCCATCAGATCGAGCACCACCTCTTCCCCGACCTGCCCGCGTGCCGCTATCCGGACATCGCGGTCGAGATCCAGGCGATCTGTCGCGCCTACGGCGTGCCCTACAACACGGCTCGCTTCTCCCGGCAGGTCGCGACGGCGATGCGCCGGGTCCTGCGGCTCTCGCTTCCCGGACCGAATCGCGCGCGTACGTGAAGGCGGGCCGGCATCGACCGTGCAAGGGTTCCAGAGCGGAGCTCACTTCCGCTGGACGATGATGCCCACGGATCAGCACACGGTCTCCGAACATCCTCCCGGCGCGTCCGTCGGGGCGCGGCGCGTCTCGCACGCGCTGATGCGGCCGCTGGAGCGCTTCCTCCACATCCAGGCGGCGAGCGGGATCGTGCTGTTGATCGCCACGGCGGTCGCGCTGGTGTGGGTGAACTCCCCGTGGCAGGCGTCGTACCACGCGCTCTGGGCCACACGGATCGACCTCGCCGTCGGCCCGTGGGCGGCGTCGACGACGTTGCACTTCGTGGTGAACGACGTGCTCATGGCGGTCTTCTTCTTCGTGATCGGGCTCGAGGTGCGCCGCGAGCTCCAGGCCGGCGAGCTGAGCTCCTTGCGGCGGGGGACGCTGCCCATCGCGGCCGCGCTCGGAGGCATGGTCGCGCCGATCGCGATCTACTTCCTCGCGGGAGCGTTCGTCGACGCGAGCGCGGGCTGGGCCGTTCCGCTCTCGACCGACACCGCCTTCGCGCTCGGCGTGCTCGCGCTGCTCGGCCGGCGGATTCCGGCGACGCTTCGACTCCTCGTGCTGACGATCGCGGTCATCGATGACGTCATCGCCATCCTCGTGATCGCGGTCTTCTACACGTCCGGTCTGGAGCCGACGGGCATCCTGGTGGCGATCGCCGGGATCGGCGTCGTCGTGCTCTTCCAGCGGCTGGGGATCCGTCAGGTCGCGGCGTACGTGGTGCCCGGCAGCGTCGTCTGGGTCGGCGTCTGGTGGGCGGGTATCCACCCCACGATCGCCGGCGTCATGCTCGGCCTGTTGACGCCGGCCACCGCGTGGTACGGGCACCATGGCTTCCTCGACGCCGCGCGCCGCGATCTGGCGACGATCGCGCAACGCTTGAAGTTCATCGAGGCCAAGCACGATCTCGCGCAGCCGATGTCGGCGCTGCGGCTCGCGCAACGCGAGGCGGTGTCGCCGCTCGATCGCATCGTGCGTGCGCTCCACCCGTGGGCGGCGTTCGGCATCATGCCGGTGTTCGCGCTCGCGAACGCCGGCGTCGACTTCGGAGCGGTCGAGCTCGGCGCCGCCCCGCGCCTCGCCGCGGGCATCGCGGGCGGCCTGGTCGTGGGCAAGCTCGCGGGGATCCTCCTGGCGAGCCTTGCGGTGGTGAAGCTACGCATCACGGCGCTGCCGCCGGACGTCACCTGGGCCGGCATGGCGATCGCGGGCGCGGTCGCCGGCATCGGCTTCACCATGGCGTTGTTCATCGCCGAGCTCGCGTTCGCGGACGAACCGGCGCTGCAGGACATCGCCACGGTCGCCGTCATCGTCGCCTCCGCGGTCGCGGCGACCGTCGCGCTGCTCCTCGGGCGCTTTCTGCTGCCGCCCGCAGCGCCGGCAGCCGTGACGGACTCGTGACGGGCAGGTGCGCGCGCGCGTGCCACGCTGTGTGCTGGAGGAGGTCGACGATGCTGGAGAACAAGGAACGGCTGGTGGCCCACGAACCACGGCAGCGCAACGTGGGCGCGCCGCACCCGGATGCCAGGCGTCATGCGCTACGGCTCCTGGGCCGCGACATCGACGCGGCGCTCGCGCGGCTCCGGTCGAACGGCGACGGCGGTGCGGGCGACGACGCCGCGATCGCCAGCGTCGAGACCGCGTGGCGCGCGTTCGGCGCGCTCCTCGACCTCGGGCCCGACCCGGACGTCGCGCGCTGCCCGTCGTGTGGCGCGACTGGCATGGCGAACGCGACGCGCTGTGGTCACTGCTGGGCGCCGCTGGACCCCCCCGCGTGATGGCATGACCGATGCAAATCCTCCGGGTATGCGAGCATTTCAACTGAATACCGCCTGCTCGATGATCGCAGCCCTCGCGCTGTCGGGCTGCGGATCGTCGGATCGCTCGACGGCGCCGCGGTACCCGGCGGGCCCCGACTTCTCCGAGGCACGCACGACGACGACGGATCCGGCGCCGCTCGCGGCATCCGACGGTCGCCGGCCGATTCCGCCCGATGATCAGCTCTTCTTCGGGTTCGACTCCGACGAGCTCGATCACGACGGTCGCGTGCTCCTGGCCAACGTCGCGGCGTGGGCGAAGGCGCACCCGGCGCGCGAGGTCATCGTCCACGGTCACGCCGACGCCGCGGGCGATCGCGACTACAATCTCGAGCTGTCGGCGCGGCGTGCGCGCGCCGTCGCCGACCACCTGCGGTCGCTCGGCGTCCCGCTCGATCGGGTCACCGTCGTGGCGAGGGGCGAGAACGACGCGGTGATCGAGCCGCCACAAGGCAACCGCCGTGTCGTAGTCTTCGGGAATACGGTCGCCCTTTCGCGACGTCGTTAGCCCCGTTGCCGCCCGCCCTCTCCGTCTCCGATCTGCGCAAGACCTACGGACGCACCGAGGCGTTGCGCGGGGTCGCGCTCGAGGTGGGCGCGGGCGAGCTGTTCGGGCTGCTCGGTCCCAACGGCGCCGGCAAGTCGACGCTCGTGAAGATCGCGTGCGGGCTCGTGCGGCCGACGGCCGGGCGCGTGGAGGTCGCGGGCGCGCCCGCCGGGTCGCTCGCCGCGCAGCGCGCCCTCGGCTACCTGGCCGAGCTGTTCCGCTTCCCCGACTGGCAGACGGCCGACGAGGTGCTCGGGCTGCACCAGCAGCTCGCCGCGTCGAGCGGCGGCGCGGCCGAGCGCGCCGAGCTGCTCGAGCTCGTCGGCCTGACCGAGGCCGCGAGGCGGCCGCTCGGACAGATGTCGAAGGGCATGCAGCAGCGGCTCGGCATCGCGCAGGCGATGATCGGCTCGCCGCGCCTCCTGCTCCTCGACGAGCCGACGAGCGCGCTCGATCCGGCCGGACGCCGAACGGTGCGCCAGCTGCTCGAGCGGCTGCGCGATGCCGAGCCGCTGCTGCATGCCC
>JAIOII010000778.1 GCA_019912685.1 Kofleriaceae bacterium | reverse complement strand
GGAGCCGCGGCGTGCCGAGCTGCGGCCGGCGGTCACCGTGGATCGTCGCCGGCTCGCGATGGAGCGGCGAGTAGAGGTTGCCGACGCGCGGCGGCGTCTCGGGGAGGAAGTGCCAGCGGCGGAGGCCCTCGAGCAGCAGGTGCTCCGTCGTCCGCGGGAACAGGGCGTGCGCCAGGATCCCGAGCGCGGCGACGCGCGGGACGCGCCGCGTGCGGCGCGGACGCTCGGCGAGGTCGGCGATCGCGCGCGCGACGTCCTCCGGCTCCTGCACCGGCGGCATCGCGACCGGGGTCTGCCCGACGCGGTTGGCCGCGACCTGGAAGTGCGGCGTGTCGATCGCGTAGGGCATGACCGTGCACACGTGGATGTCGGGCTCGTCGGCGACCTCGACGCGCAGCGCCTCGGTCAGGCCGCGGACGCCGAACTTGCTGATCGCGTACGCCGGCACGAACGCCTGGCCGATCTCGCTCAGGATCGAGCCCACGTTGATGAGCACGCCGTGGTGCTGGCGACGGAAGATCGGCAGCGCCGCGCGCGCGCCGTAGATCGAGCCGAACAGGTTGGTCTCGATCACGCGGCGATGCGCCTCGAACGGACCTTGCTCGAGCGGCGAGAACAGCGTGACGCCGGCGTTGTTGACCCACACGTCGATCTGGCCCCAGCGCTCGACCGCGGCCGCCGCCAGCTTCTCGACCTCGTTCTCGTGGATCACGTCCGTTTGCACGACGAGCGCCTCCGCGCCCTGCGCGCGGCAGCGCCGCGCGGTGTGCTCGAGCTCGTCGAGGCGGCGCGCGCCGAGCACGAGCCTGGCGCCCCGTCCCGCCAGCTCGACGGCGAGCGCGCGCCCGAGCCCGCTGGATGCACCGGTGATGACGACGACTCGATCGCGGATCGAACGCATGTCCCCGGAACGACTGCAACGGCGGTGCCACGGCGTGGCGCTGTCACATCTCCGGTGGCGCCGACTCCACCGGGGCATGAGGAAGTGCTTCAGGGGCTCCCTGCTACCGATCTGCCTGCTCGCGGCCGCCGCATGCGGTCAGGTGACGACCGATGCCGTCGACGGCGCGCCCGACGTGGACGGCCCGCCCGGCGTCGACGCGGCGCCCGACGTGGACGCGGGGCTCGACGTGGACGCGTCGCCGACGCTCGACGCGTCCAGCGTGGACGCCCCGCCGCCGATCGACGCGCCGCCCGTGACGTACTCGCTCGACGTGCGCGTCGACGGCAGCGGCACCGGCGCGGTGACGGCGACCGGCGGGAGCATCAGCTGCCCCGGCACGTGCTCGGCGACGTACCCGAGCGGCACGACCGTGACGCTCGCTGCCCTGCCGTCGGGCGGCTCGACCTTCGGCGGCTGGTCGGGTGCGTGCAGCGGGACCTCGAGCCCATGCACGGTGACCATGACCCAGGCACGCAGCGTGTTCGCCACGTTCAACGCGCCGGTCGCGCCCAACGTCATGTTCGTCACGTCGACCACGCACACCGGCAACCTCGGCGGCCTCGCCGGCGCCGACGCGATCTGCCAGGCGCGCGCGCAGGCGGGCGGCCTCGCCGGCACGTACCGCGCGTGGCTCTCGACGTCGACCGTGAACGCGAACACGCGCTTCGGCGCGGCGTCGGGCTGGGTGCGCGTCGATGGCAAGCCGTTCGTCGCCACCGTCGCCGACCTCGGCGCCGGCAAGCTGTTCACGCCGCCACGCATCGACGAGCTCGGCAACGACGTCGGCGAGGTCGGCGCGCAGACCGGCACGACCGTCGGCGGGGTGTTCAACACCAACGGCGGCGACTGCGCGGCCTGGACGAGCGCCGCCAGCGCCGCGACCGCGACCACCGGCGTGACCGCCGGGGCGAGCGCCATGTTCCAGGTCTACGGCACGTCGGGCTGCGCGACCGCGCACCGCCTCTACTGCTTCGGCGTCGACCGCGCCGCGACCGTCGCGCCCGCGCCCGTCGCCGGCACGCGCAAGGCGTTCATGCGGCTGTGGACGCCGGGCGGCGGCATCACGTCGGCCGACAACGCGTGCCAATCGGACGCGAACGCGGCGGGCCTGAGCGGCACGTACCGCGCGCTCCTGGCGACCAGCGGCGCCAGCGCGCTCTCGCGCTTCGGCCTCGCCGGCGGCGCGTGGCACAAGGTCGACCACGTCGGCACGCTGCCGACGGCGCAGGCGTGGTCGACGGCGACGTACCTCGACGCGCCGCCGAACCTGACCGCGAACGGCCAGACGAACTACGGCAACTACCTGCACTGGACCGGCGCGGCGACCTTGACCACCGCCGGCACCACCGCCTCGACGTGCAACAACTGGACGGACACCGCGATGACCGCGTCGACGGGCATCGCCGGCACGAGCCGCGTGAGCGCCTACTTCGGCCCCGGCAGCTACCAGTGCAACTTCACGTCGGCGACGATCACCTGCCTCCAGCTGTGATCGCCGGGCCCGCGCTCAGAAGCAGTGGCCCGAGTCGAACATGTACGTGAGCGTGTACGGCGAGCACTCGAAGCCGGGCGGGTTGTCGCCGTAGATGCGCAGGTAGACGTTGTAGCTGTCGCCTCCCGGGCACGCGCCGTCGAGGCGCTGGGTGAGGTTGATCGTCTGGCCGGCGCCGACCTCGAAGCAGTGGTCGGCCGACCAGCTGCACGTGTTCGTGTTCATGCAGATCCAGTACGAGCCGGCGTCGGCGGGGACGGTGAGCGAGACGCGCGCGATGTAGTCCTCGTCGAACGAGACGCCGCAGCCGCAGCTGTCGTCGGTCTCGGTCATCGGGATCCGGTAGTAGTCGTTGTCGCCCGAACCGTAGATCGTCATGCTCGTGTACGTGTTCGACTGATCGGAGCCGACGGTGCCGAGCACGCGCGCCGTGCCGCAGTCGGCGTTGGTCTCGTACGCGTCGCTGAACGCGCCGTTGTCGGTCGTGCCGTCGCAGTTGTCGTCGATGTTGTTGCACGTCTCGGTCGTGGGCGAGCCCGGGTTGCACGCGAGCGGCGCGCCGTTCTGGCACTGGTTGACGGTGCGCGTGCACGCGCCGACGCCGCACGTCTGCGTGCCCGGGTTGACGTTGGTGCACGAGCCCGGGGTCGTGCCGGTGCACGTGCTCGCGGTCGGGTTCTGGCAGTCGTCGTGACACGTCGTCGTCACCGGCCCGACGGTCGTCTGCGCGCCGCACTCCTGCGCCTGCGTGCGGCACGCGCCGGCGCCGTTGCAGCTCGCGACGTTGCCGGGCACGTCGGCCTTGCGCCGGCAGCTGTCGCCCGACCAGCTGTGGTAGTAGCCGACGCACGACAGGGCGCCGCACTCGTTGTCGAGGTCCTGCAGGTTGGGCACCGGCGCGCACGTCCCCACCGAGCCGGGCACGTCGCACGCCATGCACGTCCCGGTGCACGAGGTGTTGCAGCAGACGCCGTCGACGCACGTGAGGCCCGACGCGCACTCGTTCTGCAGCGTGCACGAGCCGCCCTGGCCCTCGTCGGGGACGCACATGCCGTTCTCGCAGTGCGCGGAGAGGTCGCAGCCGCTGTCGTTCGTGCAGCTCGTCGCGCACGACGGCGGCGTCTGCGCCTGGCCGGAGCCGCACACCTGCGGCGGGTACGGACCACACGCGTTGGCCTCGATCCCGGCGCAGCCGGAGTCGTCCTGGACCGTCGTCGCGCCGCACTGGAAGGTCGGGCTGCACGCGCCCTCGACCTTCGTGCCCTGGCACGTGCCCGGCGTGTTGCACACCGCGGCCTGGTCGTACGCGTTGCAGTCGTTGCTGTTGGCGCAGCAGTCGCCGCTCGCGCAGCAGAAGCCGTTCTGGCAGTGGCCGCTCGTGCACTCGGCGTCGTCCTGGCAGACGCCGCCGTCGGGCTGATCGGGCACGCACTGCATGGTCGGGTTGCAGTACGCGGCGGTGTCGCACTCGGAGTCCGAGGTGCACGTGGTCGCGCACGGCGGCGGGGTCTGCGTCGTCGCGCCCGAGCAGAAGACCGGGCGATACGGACCGCAGTCGCTCGCCTGCGTCCCGGCCGTGCACGCCGAGTCGTTGTCGACGTCCTGCGCCGTGCCGCAGATCGACGCCACGCACGTCGCGACGTCGGCCTCGCCGTCGCAGGCGGTCGGCGACGTGCACACCGGCGGCGAGCTGTAGCTCGCCGGGCAGTTCGCGGCGGTCGCGCAGCAGTCGCCGCTCGCGCAGCAGAAGCCGTTCTCGCAGTGCCCGCTCTTGCAGCGCAGATCGTCGGTGCCGCAGGTGTTGCCGTCGTCGAGATCCTCGCGGCAGGTGTCGGTCACCGGATCGCACCACGCGCCGGCGTCGCAGTCGGCGTGGCTGTTACACGTCGTCGGGCACGCGGGCGCCGTCTGGCTGGCGCCGCCGGCGCAGTAGATCGGGCGCCACCACCCGCAGTCGTTGGCCTCGACGGTCGGGACGCACGCCGAGTCGTCGGGCACGCCGTTCTGCGTCGTGCACTCGAAGTTCGCGTTGCACACGGCCTCGCCCCGCGAGCCCTGGCACGTCGACGGCGTGTCGCAGACCGGCTCGAAGGTGCCGTACGTCGGACAGTCCATCGCGACGCTGCAGCAGTCGCCGTCGGCGCAGCAGAAGCCGTTCTGGCAGTGGCCGCTCTCGCAATCGGAGCTCTCGTCGCAGGCCTGGCCGTTGGCGAGATCGTCGAGGCACGCCGACGCGTCGCAGTGCGCCGATGGCACGCACTTGGTGTCGACCTCGACGTCGCACGACGTCGCGCACTCGTCGCCGTCCTCGCCGCCGCCGGAGCACGTGTAGAGCCCGCACATCTCGGCCGGCTGCTGCTGGCACCCGGCCGCGCCCGGGCACATGTCGGGCGCGCGCTGGAAGTAGCCGAGCTGGCCGAGCTCGCACATCGCGCCGGCGCAGTCCGTCGGGTTGTCGTCGATGCCGCCGGCGCAGTCGTTGTCGAGGCCGTCGCA
Organism: Kofleriaceae bacterium; assembly: GCA_019912685.1. GTDB lineage: Bacteria > Myxococcota_A > Polyangia > Haliangiales > Haliangiaceae > UBA2376. Next base: position 9,882 of record JAIOII010000778.1, on the reverse strand, counting down.
CGTCTCGCGGTTGCCGACGTAGACCTCGGCGTTCGTGTCGTCGCAGTCGGCGTCGAGGCAGCCGCCACCGACGCCGTGGCGATCGTCGTCGCCGTCGATGCAGCAGACGCCGTTGATCGGCAGGCACTGGCGGCGCGTCGTGTCGCCGACCGAGGCGACGATCTGGCACGAGAAGCCGGCGGGGCAGACCGTCGCGTCGTTGAAGCAGTCGATCGCGCAGAACTTGCCCGCGGTCAGCTGCACGCAGGCGTCGGTGTCGTCGCCGCAGTCCTCGTCGGTCTGGCACGTGTCGCAGAACGTGTCGCCGGCGGGGACGCAGATGCGGCGATCGAAGCCGCCCTGCGAGATCGTGCGGCAGGCGAAGCCGTCGGGGCAGTCGAACATGCACTCGCGCGAGCACGTGCCCATCATCTCGCCGGGCGGGATGTGGCAGACGGTCGTCGCGCAGTCGGCGTCCTCGTCGCAGACGTCCCCGAAGCCACCGCCGCTCGGCGCGTCGACCTCGACGCCGCCGTCACCATCGTTGTTGTTCGACGGTCGGCTCGACGCGCACGCCGCGAGCGCCGCCGCGAGAAAGACCGAGAGCAGGCCGAGGACGCAGGACAGGCGAGACGGCATGGACACCCCTTCGCGCGAAATGTCGCTCACGCGCGCCTCACGGAGCAACGGGATTCCGGAGGGTCAGAGGGGGATCGTCGTTCGATCACGCACGGGGAGCGCCTTGCGGGCGGCCTCGACCCGGGCCGCAACCTCCCAGATCGATTCGGTTCCGGCCAGCTCCGGCAGGAAGACGTGGTCGGCGGCGACCGCAGCGGCGTCGAAGAACCAGAACATCGAGAGCAGCGGGGACAGCCAGATGTGGGGTCCCTGGTCGCCGAACTCGCCGGCGCACGCGCTGGTGATGCATGCGTGGACGTGGCTGCGCTTGAGCGCGGCCTGCCCGGCGAACACGTGCTCGACGGCGGCGAGGTAGAGGTCGCCGGCCGGTGTGCCCGGCACGAGCGCGGCGGCGCCGAGGAACGCGCGGCGCCGGGTGAGGACGGCGATGCGCTCGAGCGCGTCGGCGTGGCAGATGCCGTCGCGCAGCTCGGCGCCCATGCCGACGCACGCGAGGATGCGCGTGAGCCCCGGCGCATCGAGCGCGTGCACGGCGGCGAGCGAGGCGAGGTCCTCCGACGGCGTGCCGATCGAGCGCTCGTCGCCGCGGAGGAGCGCGTCGATGCCGCCGTCGACGAGGACGATCGCGTCGATCGCGAGGCGCTCGACGAGCGCGGCGTACGCGGCGTGGAGCGGACGCACGCCGGTCTTGTCGAAGCTGTGCACGGTGTGCGGCGCGTGCTCGGGATGGCGCGCGTCGAGGAAGGCGGCGAGCCACGCCTCGGGGCAGTACTTGCTCTCGGTCGCGGCGGCCGCCGTGACCGCGTACAGGTTGGGGTGCGCGCCGTCCTGCGCGGCGCCGTCGAGCCCGTTCAGGTACGCGAACGACAAGCTCGCGAGGTGCACGTTCACGCCGGCGGCGCGCAGCTCGTGGAGCAGCGGCACCGCGCCCATCACGTCGTACCCGCCACCGCAGCCTGCGAGCAGCACGTTCTTCTTGCCGGCGAGGACACCTGTGATCGGCTGGGCGAGCATGACCCGGATCGTGTCACACCGACACTACCCACGTCCATCTGGGGACGGTGGCAACTTTGACAACTTTTCGGGGGAGCGCGGCTAGCGTCGCTCGTGATGGAGCCGTTCCGCCCGGCGGTGCGGCGAGCGGCGCGCGTGAAGCGGCGGCGCGCGTGAGAGCATCGGACCTGGCATGCCGGTATCGCCGCGCCGCGCGCTCTGGATCGACGGTGCGTGCGGGCTGTGCGGCGCCGGCGTGCACCTCGGCGTCGCGGCCGCGGGCGGGCTCGGCGTCGCGCCGGACGTGTGGCGGATCACCGCGGTGGTGAGCGTGCTCTACGCGGCGGTGGCGTGGGCGTCCACGAGGTCGCCGCGCGCGGGGCTGACGCGCATGATCTGGCTCAACCGCGGCTGGGTCGTCGTGTGCGTCGTGCTCGCGGCGGCGGTCGGCACCGGGCTCTCGCGCGCGCTGTTCGGCGGCGAGGCCGTGGTCGTGGGCGCGCTCTCGGTGTGGGAAGCGCGGGTGCGCGCGCGCAGCGACCAGACGGGCTGACCGCGCGGCGCGCGCCTACTGGCGCTCGGGCAGGGTCGCCACGCCGGGCGAGAGCGTCGCGTCGACGGCGGGGCCGCTGCCGCCGGTGATCGCGAGCGAGCCGCCGATCGCGTCCTGGTGGAAGCGGACGGTGGCGGTGCGGCCGTCGGCGAGCGTGATCGCGACGCCGTCGTCAGTGCCCGACGGCGAGGACGTCGCCGACGAGACCGCGCCGTCCACCGAGATCACGTGCAGGTGGCGCACCGTGCCGGCGGCGCTCGTCTCCTCGTAGCGGAAGCCGCCGGTGAAGTCGCCGTCGAGGGCGCGCGCCGCGCCTGCCGCCGACGCGGGCAGGATGCGCTGGGCGCTCAGGGTGTGGCCGCCGCCGCTCGTCGACGCCGTCGCGCCGTTCACCGTGATCGAGGCGGGCGCCACGAGCTGCCAGACCTGCTGCGCCGCCGAGTCGGCGCGGTCGTACACCACGATCACGTCCGGCTCGATGAACACGAGCTCGCGCTGCCACCGCGTCACCGGCGCGCTCGCGCCGAACGCCGGCGTCAGGTCGCCCGCCGCGTGCAGCCAGCCCGGGCCCCGCCCCACCGCCGCCATCATCGAGGTCGTCGACGCGCGCATCGGCACCGTCGTCCCGCCGTTGACGAAGCGCAGGAGGCTGTGCGCCTCCGGCTCCTGCGTGAGCCCCGACGACGAATCGACGACGCCGTCGTACGCGAGCCAGCCGCCCTTGTAGATCATGAACGAGCCCTGGTCCTGGTGCGCGTGCGACTCGGTGTACGGGCCCGCGATGAAGTCGAGCCAGGTCGCGCCCGCGTCCCAGCCCGATCGCGCGAACAGCTGGCCCGTGCCCGGCGCGAAGTACGCGCGGCCGAGCCCGTCGAGCGCCGCCGGCGCCACGTCGCTGTCGTAGAGGAAGTCGAACACGTACATGAACGGCTGGTCCATCTCGGGCACCGACGAGCTCGCGAGCAGCTGCGCCGCGTACGGCGTGATCGGATCGTCCGCGTGCAGGTGCATGAGCGTCTGCAGGTAGTGGCGGTGGTAGTCGAACCAGTTGGCCTCCGAGTCACGCGCGTGATCGCCGACCGGCGCGACGCGGTCGAGCGTCGGCACGGTCTGGTGCATGAGGTGCAGCATCGACGCGCGCGCGTGGCCGGTGTCGTCCGCGATGTTCTCGCCGGTCGAGCCGTGCCACAGATCGTAGAGTTCCCACAGGCGCATCATCGCGATGCCGTAGCCGGTCCCTTCGCGCGAGCCGCCGCCGGCGAGGTCGCGTTCGAACGTCGGCACCAGCTGATCGCGGATCTTCTGGTCGCGGAAGATGTCGATCCACTCCTGCCCCTCGGACGTCTCGCCGCGCGTCGCGATGCCGAGGGTCATCGTCGCCCGCAGGAACGAGTAGTAGTAGTTGTTCGACGGGTTGTCGATCGACCACCCGGTCCACTCGAACACCTCGTCGCCCCAGCGCGCCTCGTCCGGGTGCCACACGTTCCACACCGCCTGGTTGGCGTACGCGATCCAGCGGCGCTTCTGCTCGGCGGACGCCTGCTCGAAGCACCAGTCGTACGTGAGCGCGAGGTCGCCGATGCGCGGGCCGACCTCGAGGTAGCTGTCGTAGGCGACGTCGGCGCGCTCGCCGCTCGCGATCAGCGCCTCCTCCTCGCGCACGGTCTCGTCGATCTGGCGCACGGCGTAGTCGCAGTAGCTCGTGTCGCCGGTCAGCTGCGAGACCAGGGCCGCGTTCCACGCCTCGAACGCGTAGATGTTGCCGCCCTCGATCTGCACGTCGACGATGTTCTTGAACCGCTGCCACGCGGGCGTGCTCGCGTTCACCATGGCGACGAGGCGGTCGCGGTTGCGCGGCAGGTAGATGCGCGGGTGATCGTCCTGGAAGTCGGGACCGTCGCCGCCATCGTCACCACCACATGCCGCTGCCAGCGACGCCGTAGCGGTGGCTACAAGGATTACAAGAACGTGAGGGAGGCTACGCACCTACCGCGTCTAACACGAGCCGCCGCCTCCGTCACCAGGCCAGTAGAACCTTGCCGGTCGCCTGCTTGGTCTCGAGGAATGCATGGGCGGCGCCCGCCTCCTTCGCCGCGAACACCTTGCCGACGTGCGGCTTGAGGTCGAGCTCGTCGACGGCGACCAGCGACTTCGTCATGCGCTCGACCCACACCGGATCGCGCAGGACGTGCAGCGCGTTGAGCGCGTAGATGCCGGTGTTGGCGTCGAACAGCTTCAGCACCGAGATCCGCGGCGTGCGCAGCGCGGCGAGCGCGATGCGCGCGAAGTTGCGGCGACCGTCCTTCACGCCCGAGCTCATCCCGAGGCACACCATGCGGCCGGTGAGGCCGAGCCGCTTGCGCTGGCGGTTGATGTGGACGCCGCCCGACGAGTTGATGATGAGGTCGAAGTCCTGGAGCGACGCGTCGGCGTAGAAGTCGTCGACCGTGTACGCCTTCGCGCCGAGCCCCTCGATGAAGCCCTTCTTGTGCGGGCTCGTCGTCAGGCCGACGACCTCGGCGCCCGCGGCGCGCGCCATCTGCGTCGCGAGCGTGCCGACGCCGCCGGTCGCGCACTCGATGAGCACCTTGTCGCCCGCGCGCACGCGCGCCATGTCGTGGAGCGCGAGCTGCGCCGTGAAGTAGTTCACGGGCAGCGCGGCGCCGGTCTCGAGCGTCGCGTTCCGCGGCAGCGGGAAGACCTGCGTCGCCGGGATCGTGACGCGCGACGCGTAGCCGCCGAAGTACGTGCCGGCGACCACGGCGTCGCCCCGCTTCACGGTCGTGACGCCGGGGCCGACGTCGGCGACCACGCCGGAGACCTCGTAGCCGGGGACGAACGGCTTCTTCGGCGCGTCGGGATAGAAGCCGAGGCGCATCTGCACGTCGGCGAAGTTCACGCCCGAGTACTTCACGTCGATCGCCACCTCACCGGGCGCGGGCGCGACGAGCGCGCGCTCGCGATAGGTGAGGCTGTGGGCGGCTCCGGACTTCTCGATGGCGATCTCGTGGTGGGACATGGCAGGCGATCCTCTTCGACAATGTGATGGGTTTCGAACTATCAGGACAAAAAAAGGGGCTACTTCGCCGTGACGAAGACCGCGCGCAGCTCCTCCATCACCTCGGGCTTCACCGAGCAGACGAGCTGCTTGCCGTCGCGCTGCGTCTCGATGAGCCCGGCGTCCGCGAGCTCCTTCACGTGGTGCGACACGGTCGGCGCGCCGACGTTCAGGTTGCCGAGGAGCTGGGCGAGGAAGCAGTCGTGCACCCGGCCCTTGGCGAGGTCGAGCCGGCTCTCCTCGATCAGGTTGAGGAAGAGCTGGAGCCGGTTCGGGTTCGACAGCGCGTGGAACGCGCGGGCGAGGCGCTTGACGTCCGGCGGCGGCATGTCCGCTGTCAGTACGACAGTTATCGAACTGTGTCAAGCACCATCGCGCGCGCGACTCGCGATTAGAACATGTTCCATTCGCCCCTAGAACATGTTTCACTTCCGGCGTGGGAGCTCCAGTCGAAGAGGCGGATTACATCGTCGTGGGCGCCGGCAGCGCCGGCTGCATCGTCGCGCGTCGCCTGGCGGAGCGCGGAGATGCGCGGGTGCTCTTGCTCGAGGCCGGGCGGCGCGACAACTCGCGCTTCCTGCGCATCCCCGGGATGATCTCGATCGTCCACACCGTCCCCCAGGTGAAGAAGAAGTTCGACTGGGGCTACTACACGGTGCCGCAGAAGCACGCGCTCGACCGCCGCATCCCGACCGTGCGCGGCAAGGTGCTCGGCGGCTCGAGCTCGATCAACGGGCTCCTCTTCGTGCGCGGTCACCGCGACAACTACGACGAGTGGGCGCGCGAGGGCTGCGCCGGCTGGGGCTACGACGACGTCCTGCCGGCGTTCAAGCGGCTCGAGGACTGGGAGGACGGCGCGAGCGCGCTGCGCGGCGCCGGCGGGCCCATCGCGGTCACCCGGCAGAAGGGCATGACGCCCGCGTCGCACGCGTGGATCGAGGCGCTCGCCGAGACGCTCGGCGTGCCGTTCAACGAGGACTACAACGGCGCGTCGCAGGAAGGCGCGACCATCTTCCAGCAGTCGGCGCGCGGCGGCCTGCGCTTCTCGTCGGCGGTCGGGTACCTCGGGGCGAAGCCCGCCCGGCACGCCGGCCTCACCGTCGAGACCGGCGTGACGGTCGGGCGCGTCGTCATCGAGCACGGCCGCGCCGTCGGGGTCGAGATCCTCGAGAAGGGCGGTCCGCGCGTCGTGCGCGCCACGCGGGAGGTCATCCTGTCGGCCGGCGTCATCGGCTCGCCGCAGATCCTCATGCTCTCGGGCGTCGGCCCGGCGGTCCACCTGCGCGAGCACGGCATCGCCGTCAACGCCGATCTCCCCGTCGGCCAGAACCTGCACGACCACCTGTTCGTGCCGATGACGTTCCTCGCGCCCACCGCGATCCACCGCGGCACGCCGTTCCACTTCCTCGGCGGCATGCTCGCGGAGGCGACGAAGGGCGACACCTGGTTCGGTCGCACCGTGTTCGAGGGCGCCGGCTTCGTGCGCTCGCGGCACGCCAACGGCAAGCCCGACCTCCAGATCCACACCCTGCCCTGGTCGTACCCGACGCCGAACCAGGACCTGCCGGTGCGCCCCGTCGTCGACAAGCGCCCGGCGATCACGGTCATGCCGACGCTCATCTACCCGAAGAGCCGCGGCGAGCTGAGGCTCGCGTCGGCCGACCCGGCGGCGCCGCCGCTCATCGATCCCAGCTACCTGGCGGAGCCCGACGACGCGCGCTTCCTGCTCGACGGCATGAAGCTCGTCCGCGAGGTGATGGCGAGCAAGCGCCTCGCCGACGTCGTCACCGGCGAGCTCCTGCCCGGCCCCGACTTCGCCGACGACGCCGCGCTCGCCCGCGAGCTGCCCAACCGCATCCACAGCGTCTATCACCCGGTCGGCACCTGCCGCATGGGCGCCGCCGGCGACGACCGCGCCGTCGTCGATCCGCTCCTGCGGGTGCGCGGCGTCGACGGCCTGCGCGTCGCCGACGCCTCGATCATGCCGAGCATCACGGGCGGCAACACCAACGCCCCCTCGCTCATGATCGGCGAGCGCTGCGCCGAGCTGATGCACCGCTGAGCCGTTCGATGGTATGAGTACCAACGAGTAGGGTCGCGCCCCACCGACCGCGCGGTCCGCCGCCGGTATGAAGCCCGATGTCCAGAGCGGCACGTGGATCGAGTCCGACGTGCCACCCCGCCTCGACGCGCTCGGCTGGTCGCGCTGGCACCGCCGCGTCGTCATCGCGCTCGGCATCACCTGGATCCTCGACGGGCTCGAGGCGAGCCTCATCGCCAACCTCGCCCCGACCCTGCAGCACGCCGACACGCTCGCCCTGAGCGGCGCGCAGATCGGCCTGGCCAACACCGTCTACCTGCTCGGTCAGGTCGCGGGCGCGCTCGGCTTCGGCTACCTGACCGACCGGCTCGGCCGCAAGCGCCTCTTCCTCGTCACGCTCGGCCTGTACCTGGTCGCGACCGCGCTGTCCGGCCTCGCGCCGACGTACGAGGTGTTCCTGGGCTTCCGGCTGGCGGCCGGCGCCGGCATCGGCGGCGAGTACGCGGCGATCAACTCGGCGATCGACGAGCTCGTGCCCGCGCGCGTGCGCGGCCAGCTCGGGCTCGCGATCAACGGCAGCTACTGGGTCGGCGTGGCGGCCGGCGCCGGGCTCACGCTCCTCATCCTCGATCCGTCGATCCTGCCGATGGACGTCGGGTGGCGCGTCGCGTTCGGCATGGGCGCGCTGCTCGGCTTCGCGATCGTGCTCGTGCGTCGCGACATGCCCGAGAGCCCGCGCTGGCTCCTCAACCACGGCCACGTGCGCGCGGCCGAGGCGACGATCGAGCGCATCGAGGCCGAGGTCCACGGGCCCGGGGCCGACGTCAAGGTCGAGGTCACGCGCGTGAGGATCAAGGTGCACGGGCCGGTCGGCCCTCGCCACCTGCTCGCCACCCTCTTCCGCCGCTACCCCAGGCGCGCCGTGCTCGGCCTCGTGCTCATGATCGCGCAGGCGTTCCTCTACAACTCGATCTTCTTCAGCTACGGCCTCATCCTCACCGAGTTCCACGGCGTGTCCGCCGACGACGTCGGCCTCTACATCGTGCCGTTCGCGGCCGGCAACTTCCTCGGCCCGCTGCTCCTCGGCCGCCGCTTCGACACCGTCGGACGGCGGATCATGATCCCGGCGACCTACGCGCTCTCCGGGCTCCTGCTGCTCGCGACCGGAGGCCTCTTCCTCGCCGGCTGGCTGAACGCGACCACGCAGACGATCGCGTGGGGCGTCGTCTTCTTCTTCGCGTCGGCGGCGGCGAGCTCCGCGTACCTCACCGTCAGCGAGCTGTTCCCGGTCGAGCTCCGCGGCATGGCGATCTCCGTCTTCTACGCGATCGGCACGCTGGTCGGCGCCGGCGCGCCGACGCTCTTCGGCGCGATCGTCGACACCGGCGAGCCCTCGCGCCTGTTCGCCGGCTACGCGCTCGCGTCGGCCATGATGCTCGCCGCCGCCGTGGTCGCGCGCCGGCTGTGCGTCGACGCCGAGCGCCGCTCGCTCGAGGAGATCAACGCGGACGCGCAGACCGCTTGAGCGGCGGCGGTGACCAGGCGTAGTGGTCGACGTCGGAGAGGCGGCGCCTCGCGCCGAGGTGCATGACGTGGACGTCTTCCCGCTCGAGGCGGCGGGCCTGCGCGGCGTCGCCGCCGGGGAGCTTGTCGATGAGCGTGCCGTCGTCGCGCACGACGCGCCAGTACGGCGTGACCGCGGTCTTGCCGGCCGCGCGCTCCTCCTCGGCGGCCTCGCCGACGATGCGCAGGAAGATGCCGGTCGTGATCGGGCACGTGTAGTCGGCCTTGTGGCTGCGGGCGAGCGCCGCGCGCAAGGCGCCGAGCGTGAGCACCCGCCCCTCGGGGATGCGCCGCACGATCGCCTCGATCTCGAGCGGGGTCGAGACCAGCATCTTGCCGGGCGGGTAGTTCCCGCCCTTCGCCTTCGTGAGCACCTCGACCTTCGCCGGCCCGGTCGCGTCTCGCTTGTCGATCGCCGTGCGCGTCATCGTCACGCCTCCGTCATCAGCTGCAGGAGCCTGGTCGTCGTGTTCCAGTTGCGGATCGTCATGCGCTGGTAGATCGGCGTCCCCACGATGCGGGGGAGCTGACTCGAGGACTTCCGCGCGATGAGGCGCGAGAAGTAGAGGACGCCCGCGCCGGCGTGGGCCTGGTCGACGCCTTCCTTGGTCTTCACGCTCTTCATCGCCTCGGCGGCGGTCAGCGGCTCCTTCAGGAACAGGACGTCGTAGTGATACCTCGCGGGCTCGACGCCGAACCCGGACGGCGCCCTGGTCACGATGCGCTTCATCTCCTTCGTGTCGCGGATGACGACGCTCGCCCGGTAGTCGAAGCGCTTGCCGAGCACGCCCTCGATCTTCTTCGTGAGCGCGGGCCGCCGGAGCTCCTTCGACGAGACCAGCACGTTGCCGCTCTGGATGTACGTCACGACGTCGGCGAAGCCGGCCTCCGCCAGGCTCGCGGCGAGCGCCGTCATCTTGATCAGGTTCTTGCCGCCGACGTTGATGCCGCGCAGCAAGACGACGTAGCGGTTCATCGTCGCGGACTCTACCTCACGCTCCGGTCACGAGGAGCGCCGCGGCGTCGAGCGCGGCCAGCGCGGCGTCGGCGCGATCG
>JAIOII010000777.1 GCA_019912685.1 Kofleriaceae bacterium | reverse complement strand
TCGGCCGCGCCGGCGCCGCGGTCGACCGGCACGTACCACGTGCGCTTGAAGGCGCGCGCCCGCTTCGCGTCGAGCGCCGCCGCGACGCCGCCGGGGCACGCCTCGAGCGCTCGCCAGAGCACCTCGAGCGTCACGCCGACGCAGTGGTTGCCGTCGCCGCCGCTGGCGATGACGTCGCCGCCGAGGCGCAGATCGCGCGTCGTGCCCGACGTCCCCTTGCGCGCCGGCCACGCGTAGCCGCCGAAGCCGCCGTCCGGATACGTCGCGATCAGCTCGAGCACGCGCGCGTTGAGCGCGAGCGGCGCGACCGGCGGCGCCGGGGTCGACTCGACCTGCTCGAGCGCGCTGCACCCGGCGAGCGCCACGAGCATGATCACCGACGACGGTCGAACGAGCTGCCCCATCGCCGCAGCGTGCCTCCGGCGACTTCATGCAGGCCTGGCGCGCCGACGGGCTCGGCCACTCGATGGTGTTCCTCGGCTGGCAGCGCGACGAGCGCGACGCGATCACCGGCGTCGACTACTGGTCGAGCCAGCCGTGGACCGACGGCATCGGCCGCGCCAGCTCGACGATCGGGATCGACGAGGCGTCGTTCGATCCCTCGCAGGTCCACGTCGCCCGCGCGTATTGTCCGGAGCCGTGAGCGACGCCCACGACAAGCTGCGCACGTACCGCGAGAAGCGCGACTTCGGGCGCACCGCCGAGCCCAGCGGCGGCGCGCCGAGCGAGACCGGCGACGTCTTCGTGATCCAGAAGCACGCCGCGCGCCGCCTGCACTACGACCTCCGCCTCGAGCTCGACGGGGTGATGCTCTCCTGGGCGATCCCCAAGGGGCCGAGCTTCGACACGAAGCAGCGCCGCCTCGCCGTCCGCACCGAGGATCACCCGCTCGACTACGCCGGCTTCGAGGGCATCATCCCGAAGGGCGAGTACGGCGGTGGCGCGATGATCGTGTGGGACCGCGGGCGCTGGACGTGCGCGGGCGATCCGCGCGCGCAGCTCGACGAGGGCCACCTGCGCTTCACCCTCGAGGGCGAGAAGGTGCACGGCCGCTGGCACCTCCTGCGCACCAAGGGCTTCGACGACGCCGACGGCAACGGCAAGGGCGAGAGCTGGCTCTTCTTCAAGGGCAAGGACGAGCACGTCGACCCGTCGCGCGATCTCGTCAACGAGCGCCCCGAGAGCATCGTCTCGGGCAAGACGATCGAGGATCTCCAGGCGGACGGTTAGGCGAGGTCAGGCGCGGGCGACCGCGTCGGGGGCGAGGAGCGCGGTGGCGGCGCAGATCGCGTCGGACGAGCCGGCGAGGGCGAGGACGTCGTTGGCCTCGATCGTGTCGCCGGCCGAGGGGACGGCGATGCTGTGCTCGCCGCGCTGGATCGCGAGCACGGTCGCGCCGGTGAGGCCGCGGAGGTTCGCGGCGCCGAGCGTCTTGCCAGCGAGCGCGCTGGTGGTAGCGACGCGCACCGCCGTCGGCGTGCCGAGGCCGGGCAGCACCGCCTCGATCTCGGTCAGGTCGGCGATGGCCGGCGAGGGCGGGGCGCTCGGGTCGTGCGCGGGCTCGGTGGCGGCGCGCGTCCGGCTCTGCATCGAGAGCACCTCGACGATCGCCTGGGCGCCGGCGCGCACGTGCGCGTCGAGATCGCCGGCCGAGCGCCACACGCGCCACGCCTCGTACACGACGAGCGCGATCAGCATGAC
>JAIOII010000776.1 GCA_019912685.1 Kofleriaceae bacterium | reverse complement strand
AGCCGCGGCGCGAGATCCTGCGACAGGATGAGGTCCGACGCCCGGCGGTCCGCCGCGATCGTGAGGAGATGGCGGATCGACGTCGGGACCACGGCCTCGCCGGCAGGCGCTGGCTCTGCGGCCGCCTTCGCCACGACCAGGGGCGTGCCCGTGCCCGTGCCCGTGCCCGTGCCCGCGCCCGGACCCGATCCGGTCGACGCGATCTCCGCGATCGTTCGCGTCGCGCTCGGCGCCGTGGGACGCGGCGCAGGTGCCGCCGCGCCGCGTCCCGGGCGGCGGACCACCAGCCGGTGGCCCGCGCCGTTCACCTCGACGAGCACGGCGACGGTGTCGCCGGCGCTCGTGCGATAGACGTACTCACCGGAGCCGCGCTCCGCCAGCGCGGCGCGCGCGTCCGCGGGAACGATCTCGTCGACGAACCCGGCGACGAGCGTGCGATCGAGCGCGGGCATCGCCATCGGCTCGGCGTTGCCCGCGCGTCGCAGCGACGGGACCTGGCCCGCCGTGAGGGTCATCGCCTCGGCGTCGCGCAACGCCATGACGCGAAGGAGAGAGTCGATCGCGGCCATGGTCCACGGGGAATGCAGCGCACGTGCCGCGCCGCCGCCTGTGAGAACGAGCAGTTGCGCGCGCGGTCGCGCGATCGCGTTGCCAATCTGTCAACCGCGGCTCAGCGCTGCGTGTACGTCGGCGCGAGCGGGACGTAATAGCCGTCGGCGCGAAGCTCGGGCGTGGCGCAGGCCGCGCCGGCCGGCACGTCGAAGACGAGCGGCAGCGAGTCGCCGCGATGGAGCGTCAGGTAGCGACCGTCGTTCGCGCAGTACGCGGGCGTCGCGCCGTTCGCGCACGCGCGCGGCGCGATCGCGACGCCATCGACGACCAGCGCGACGTCATCGAGGTACGTGATCTCGTCCTTCGCCTCGACGAGCTGCACGCGCACCTCGCCGTGGCACGCGCCGGCCGCATCGAGCCGCAGGTGCTGCGTCGCCTCGCGACCGGCGCGCACGAGGTCGCGCAGGATCTCGCCCTCGTACGTGAGGGCGCCGTCCTCGCCCTCGACGTACACGAGCGGGCACGCCGCCGCGCCGACCGAGAGCCCGATGATCTGGTTCTTCTCGTCGATCTCGAACGTGATCCACTCGAAGCCCTCGCAGTCCTCATCCTCGCTGTAGCAGTCCGGCGACGGGGCGCCGGTCGCCGCCGTGATCTTGCGATGTCCCGTGCGCTTGCCGTCCTCGTACTCGATCGGCGTCCACGCCTCGAGCGTGAACAGCTGCTTCTGCGCGAGCCAGCCCTTGATGTCGGCCTCGGTCGCCGGGTTGCCGTCGGCCTCGAGCTTCTTCGGCAGCGGCGGATCGCCCGCCGCCTTCCGGGTGAACCAGCCGACGACGAGCGCCAGATCGGCCTTGCTCACCTTCGACGCCGTGAACGTCGCCGGGATCGGCGACGGCTCCTCGCCGCGGCAGGTCGCGGCCTCGTCCTTCAGCGCGCGCACGTTCTGACTCGCGACCCGCGACAGATCCGACTCCTTGAAGTCGCCGCGCGCCTTGTACCAGGGCTCCTTGCCGAAGGCCTCCTGGTACTTCGCCTTCTTGAACGTGTAGCCGTGGTGCGCGTAGATGCAGTTGCGCATGTGGTCGAGGGCGTCGCAGTCGGAGTCCGCGAGCTCCACCCACGGCTTGCCGCAGGCCTTCTCGTAGGCCGCACCGACGTCGGCGATCGGCGTGTCGGCGAGGAACCGGCACGGCGCTGCGCACCGTTCATCGCCACCGGCTGCGGTCTCCGTGCCCGTACCCGTGCCCGTGCCCGTGCCCGCCGCGGTAGCGGCCCCCGTGCCCGTGCCCGCCGCGGTGGCGGCCCCCGTGCCCGTGCCCGGTCCGGCTTCCTGCTTCTTGCCTCCGCACGCACCGATCAGCGCCACCACCACCACCACGACGATCGATCCAGCCAGCGCACGCATCATCGAGGTTGCCTCCCGAGGCTAGACCCTAACACGCAGCTCCCCCGCCCTATTCGAGCGCGCGCGCGATCTCGTTCCACACCGGCGCCAGCTCCTCGCGCGTGAACAGCGTGAAGTGATCGGGATCGAGCGCGTCGCCCGCGCTGCGCGCCACCACCCGCATCGGCACCTCACCCTTCAACCTCCGCGTCAGCACCGCCGCGTCCGCCGGCG
>JAIOII010000775.1 GCA_019912685.1 Kofleriaceae bacterium | reverse complement strand
CACCCAGCCCTCGCGAACCTCCTCGACCGAGAAGATCGGCCCACCGAGCTCGTCGGCTTCGGGGTGCCCCTCGTCGAACACCACGCCGAGCCCCGCCCGCGGCACCACCGGACCCGCCGCCGGCGACGCGGGCACCGCGCCGTCGCGCCGGACCTCCACGTGATCCGCGCCCACCGCCGTCACGCGCCCGACGTAGAGCCCGCGGTGCTTGGGCGCACGCCCGACGACGAGCGCCTGGTGATCGACGCCGCCGAGGAACCCGAGGGACTGCCCGCGCGTGTAGGCGAGCCCCATCGTCGCGAGGTCGGCGGCGAGCGCCGCGTGGTCGGGCGCGCCGGCGAGGATCGAGTCGCGCCACCGCCTGTAGCCCGCGACGGCGCTGGCGACGTAGGCCGGGCCCTTCTGCCGCCCCTCGATCTTCAGGCTCGCCACGCCGGCACGCGCCAGCTCGGGCACGACCGGCGCGCCGGCGAGATCCTGCGGTGACAGGAGGTAGCGCACCTCGCCGAGGTCGCGCCCCTCGCCGTCGACGACGAGGTCGTAGGGCAGGCGGCAGCTCTGCGCGCACTGCCCGCGGTTCGCCGAGCGCCCGCCCCACGACTCCGACGTGAGGCACTGGCCGCTCCACGACACGCACAGGGCGCCGTGGATGAACACCTCGAGCTCGATCGGGGAGGCCGCCGCGAACGCGCGGATCTCGTCGACCGAGAGCTCGCGCGGGACGACGACGCGAGTGCACCCGAGCTGGGCTGCGACGTGCGCCGCCTCCGGCGACGTGATCGTCATCTGCGTCGACCCGTGGATCTCGAGCTCGGGGCACACCGCGCGCGCCAGGAGCGCCACCGCCGGGTCCTGCACGATGATCGCGTCGACGCCGGCCGCCGCGACCCCGCGCAGGATGCGCTCGACCGTCGGCAGCTCGGGCTCGAACACGAGCGTGTTCAGCGTCACGTAGGCGCGCGCGCCGGCCCGGTGCACGCGCGCGACGACCTCGGGCAGGCGCGCGAGCGAGAAGTTGGCGGCGCGGGCGCGCGCGTTGAAGCCGTCGTCGAGCCCGAAGTAGACCGCGTCGGCCCCGGCGGCGAGCGCCGCACCGAGCGACGCGTCGTCGCCCGCGGGCGCAAGGATCTCGGGGCGACGGGGCTCGAACATCCTCGCCCAACTACCACGCATAACACGCCTCGGGTCCTGCGATCAGCATGTCATCTACCGAATGTTCTTCGGGACTTGCGCTGGGGGGCCCTCCTGCCGTATCACGCGCGACCACGAACACGACCCCCCCCAGGTACGACGAAGAGGTGATTCCATGACTGCGCTAATGGCCGCGCTCGCCGCGGCAGGACCAGGTGAAAAGCACCGGATCGAATCCGAGGCGGACCTGGTGCTCCCCAGCTTCCACAACATCGAACAAGCCAAGTTCCTCGGCATGTCCGGGTGGACGCTCCTGGCCATCGGCCTCGGCGTCTGCCTCCTCGGCATGTTCTTCGGCATGACCATCTACCGGCAGCTGAAGAACATGCCGGTGCACAAGTCGATGCGCGACGTCTCGGAGCTCATCTACGAGACGTGCAAGACCTACCTGTTCACGCAGGGCAAGTTCATCGCGATGCTCTGGGTGCTGATCGGCACCATCATCGTCGTCTACTTCGGCGTCCTCGAGAAGGTGCCCGTGCCGAAGGTGGCGGCGATCGCCGCCTTCAGCGTCATCGGCATCCTCGGCAGCTACGGCGTCGCGTGGTTCGGCATCCGCGTCAACACCTTCGCCAACAGCCGCGCCGCGTTCGCGTCGCTCAAGGGCAAGCCGTACCCGACCTACGCCATCCCGCTCAAGGCGGGCATGTCGATCGGCACGATGCTCATCGCGACCGAGCTCCTGCTCATGCTCGCGATCATGCTGTTCCTCCCCGGCGACTACGCGGGCCCGTGCTTCATCGGCTTCGCGGTCGGCGAGTCGCTCGGCGCCGCGGCGCTGCGCATCGCGGGCGGCATCTTCACCAAGATCGCCGACATCGGCTCCGACCTCATGAAGATCGTCTTCAACATCAAGGAAGACGATGCCCGTAACCCCGGCGTCATCGCCGACTGCACCGGCGACAACGCCGGCGACTCGGTCGGCCCCACCGCCGACGGCTTCGAGACCTACGGCGTCACCGGCGTCGCGCTCATCACCTTCATCCTCGTCGCGCTGTCCCAGGTCCCCGAGTTCCAGGTGATCCTGCTCGTCTGGATCTTCGCGATGCGCATCTCGATGATCGTCGCGTCGATCGGCAGCTACCTCCTCAACGAGGCGATCACCAAGGCCAAGCACGCCAACGCCGACAAGATGAACTTCGAGCACCCGCTGACGGTGCTCGTGTGGCTCACCTCGCTCGTCTCGGTCGGCCTCACCTTCCTCATCTCGTACTTCCTCATCGGCCCGGGCGCGGGCGCGATGGTGGCGCAGCAGGGCGCCAGCTACGTCGGCACCTACCTGCCGTGGGGCCTCTGGTGGAAGCTGTCGATCATCATCTCGTGCGGCACCCTCGCCGGCGCGATCATCCCCGAGACCGTCAAGATCTTCACCTCGACCAGCTCGCGTCACGTGAAGGAAGTGGTCACCGCGTCGCGCGAGGGCGGCGCGTCGCTCAACGTGCTCGCCGGTCTCACCGCCGGCAACTTCTCGGCGTACTGGATGGGCCTGACCATCGTGGCGCTGATGGGCATCGCCTACGGCGTGTCGACGACCGACGGCCTCGCGCAGCTGATCATGGCCGGCTCGAACGGCGAGATCGACGCGTTCGGCGCCAAGGCGGCGGCCGCGGTGTTCTCCTTCGGTCTGGTCGCGTTCGGCTTCCTCGGCATGGGTCCGGTGACGATCGCGGTCGACTCGTATGGCCCGGTCACCGACAACGCCCAGTCGGTCTACGAGCTCTCGGTCATCGAGAGCAAGGAAGGCATCGCCGACGAGCTCGAGAAGGACTTCGGGTTCCGCCCGCAGTTCGACAAGGCCAAGCACTTCCTCGAGGAGAACGACGGCGCGGGCAACACCTTCAAGGCGACGGCCAAGCCGGTGCTCATCGGCACCGCCGTCGTCGGCGCCGCCACGATGATCTTCGCGATCATCATGCTGCTCACCGAGGGCCTCCAGCCGGCCAAGGTCGCCAACCTCTCGATCCTCCACCCGCCGTTCCTGCTCGGCCTCATCACCGGCGGCGCCGTGATCTACTGGTTCACGGGTGCGTCGACCCAGGCGGTCTCGACCGGCGCCTACCGCGCGGTCGAGTTCATCAAGGCGAACATCAAGCTCGACGACGGCGCCGAGAAGGCCTCGATCGAGGACTCGAAGAAGGTCGTCGAGATCTGCACGATCTACGCGCAGAAGGGCATGGTGAACATCTTCCTCGTGCTGTTCTTCTCGACGCTCGCCTTCGCCTGCCTCGAGCCGTACTTCTTCATCGGCTACCTGATCTCGATGGCGCTCTTCGGGCTCTACCAGGCGATCTTCATGGCCAACGCCGGCGGCGCCTGGGACAACGCCAAGAAGGTCGTCGAGGTCGAGCTGAAGGAGAAGGGCACCGCCCTGCACGCGGCGTCGGTCGTGGGTGACACGGTCGGCGACCCGTTCAAGGATACGTCGTCGGTCGCGCTCAACCCGGTCATCAAGTTCACGACGCTCTTCGGCGTGCTCGCGGTCGGCCTGGCCCACAAGCTGTCGCGCGACGTGAACACCGCGATCGCGGTGGGCGGCCTCCTCGTGGCGATGTTCTTCGCGTACCGGTCGTTCTACGGGATGCGCATCGACACCACCGCCGAGAAGAAGTGATCCGAGGGTAGGGGAGGTCGACCGTGGATCCGTCGCCCGAGCAGGTCTTCGAGGAGTTGACCTCGCTCGTGGCGCGGATCCGGCGGTCGGCGGCGAGCTCGGCGTCCGAAGCCGACCTCGCCGCGCTCGAGACGCTGGCGCAGGCGGCGGCCGACCACGGCCGGCGGCTGCACGAACGCCTCGACGCGATGACCGATGCGCTGGCGACGGCGCAGCAGCTGCTCGCCGAGGTCTCCGTGCGCGACGGCCTCACCGGGCTCCACAACCGGCGCGGCTTCCTCGAGCAGGCCGGCCTCGCCGCGCAGCTCGCCGATCGCACGCGCCGGCCGCTGGCGCTGTTCTACGTCGGGGTCGACGACATGAAGGCGGTGAACGACCGCCACGGCCACGCCGCCGGCGACGAGCTGCTCGCCGAGATGGCGGCGATCCTGCGCGCGACCTTTCGCGCGACCGACGTGCTCGGCCGCCTCGGCGGCGACGAGTTCGCGGCGCTCGCGATCGAGTGCGCCGACGAGGCCTCCGCGATCGGGCTCCTCCAGCGCCTCTACGACGCCATCACCGAGCGCAACGCGCGCGAGGGCGTCGGCGTGCCGCTGGCGGCGAGCGCCGGCCTCACGTTCTACGACCCGGCGCGCGGCCGCCGCTACCTCGAGTCGCTGCTCGCCGAGAGCGACCAGCGCATGTACATCGCCAAGCAGTCGCGCAGGGGCCGCTGATCAGCGGGAGGTCACCGCGACGCCGAGCTCCTCGAAGCGGACGTCGCCCTCCGACGAGAACGCCAGCCGGACCATGATCTCGGCGCCGGCGAGGTCGGGTTCCGCGAACTCCGTTGCCGCGACGTTCACCCAGATGACGTCGCCCGTCGTCACGGGCCGATACGTGACGCGGCCCGGTCGTTTGCTCAGGATCTGGGCGATGCGGTCGACCGCGCACGCCGGAAGATCGCCGCAGTCAGCGTCGATGCGGATCTGGGCGGACGCGAGCTCGCGCACGGCCGCGTCTCGCCGCCCTTGCTCGATCATGGTGAGCCACGCCTTCACCAGGGCTTCACCGATCTGGCGGTTGGCCTCGCTCTGGATCACAGCCAGCTCGGGCACCGACTGGTCGATCGCCATCTGCATCGTGCGCGTGTCGAGCACGACCGGCTCGCCGGCAGACGCCCGATCGGGCGCCTTGCTGGAGCTACAGGAGGCGAGGAGCAGCGCGGCGAGGACGCGGACGGCGTGGAGTCGCATCACGCATCCATAGCCGGCTTGGCCCGCCGCGGTCGACTCGCATTCCGGCGTCCGCGAAACGCCCGGATATCACGGCGCATGCGGGCGCCTTCGTCGCCGATCGCCGCCGACGTGCTCGCCCGCTCAGAGGCCAGTGCAGGTGAAGTTGGCGCCCTGGGCCGGGTAGTAGAAGAGATCGGTGAAGCACATCTCGTCGTCGGACGAGTCACCGAACTGCTTGGGCGCGCCGGGGTTGTCGTACGTGCAGTAGGTCGTGAGGCGATCGGTCGGCAGGAGCTCGACGTGCGGGGTCACGAGCTGGAAGGTCTGCTCCTCGAAGTTGTAGGCGATGTCCTGGAGCACGATCTCCTGCTGCCCGCGCGTGATCACCGACCGCATGTGGGTGCCGGTCTTGTGCATGTGCTGCGACAGCGAGAACACCTGGATCGGCTCGTCGGTGATCTGCGAGAGGTTGCAGCTGCCCGACTGCGTGGAGATGCCGGTCGGCACGCTGAGCGTGAACGTCGGGCCGGCGAGCACGATCTCGGCGAAGTGCTGGATCTCGCCGGCGGTCGCCTCCTGCACGAGCGTCCCCGAGCGACCCGAGATCGTCGCGTCGCTCGCGTTGTAGAGGTGGAGGTTGAGCAGGAGGCGCTGGCCGGCGCGCAAGTGGAGGCCGACGCCCGTGGGGAAGGTGAAGTCGGGCGAGCCGACGCCCGAGCCGTAGATCATGCTCTGGCCGTTCGTGCCGACGTTGCACGGGTGGATGCCGTCGGCCGGGCTCGCGTTGTCGAAGAGCGTGAGCACGGTGTGGTGCGTGCCGACCGGGATGAGCGGTCGGAACGCCTTCACGTACATGTCCCGCGGCACCGTCGCGTACACGCAGTAGTACGTGTCGGGCTGGCCGGCCGGCAGCGTCCAGTCGCCCTCGAGGAGCGTCGTCCACCCGTCGGGCACGGCCGAGTCGACGTCGCCCGGCGCCGCGTCGACGCCGTCGTCGTCACCGCCGTCGTCGCCGCTCCCACCACCGCCGCACGCGGTGAGCACGCAGACCAAGAATCCAACGATCCGTGACTTCGATCGCAGCATGGGCTCCTCCCTCGTGGCGCGCCGAAGTTTGCCATCGAACCAAGGTCAACAGGAAGCGTAGAGTTCAGCCATGCCGCGTGAGCTGCGACTCCTGCCGGCGCTCGCGCTCGCCGCGTGCGGCCTCGGTGCCGGCGACGAGAACGAAGCGGCCGATGCGGCGCGGGACGGTCTCGCGTGCACGCTGATCTTTCCGAGCCCCGGGCTCACGGCGCGCCTCGAGGCCGCGCCCGGCACGACGCTCCCCGCCGGCATCTATGACGTCACGGTCACTGCCGACGGCCAGACCTTCGTGCTGCGTCCGGAAGTGTTGTCGCCGGGCGGGGGGACCTGCCTTCCCGAGGACTGCCGACAGGAGGTCGACGTGGGCGGGAAGCGGCTCTTCGCCGAGATCAGCCTGGTCGGCTCGCTCGGGTACCTCTACGTCGGATATCACGAGGACGGCGGCCCGTCGCCGATCGGCCTCGAGGTCAGGCTGGGCTCGACGGCGTACGCGTCGCACACGTTCACGCCGACCTACGTGCCGGTCGAGGTCAACGGTCCCGGCTGCGGCACGACGCACCAGGCGATGGCGACCGTCACCCTCGCCGCGGCGGTGCCGCCGTGAGGTACCGGTTGCTCGTGACGTCGC
Source organism: Kofleriaceae bacterium (assembly GCA_019912685.1). GTDB lineage: Bacteria > Myxococcota_A > Polyangia > Haliangiales > Haliangiaceae > UBA2376. Next base: position 3,156 of record JAIOII010000775.1, on the reverse strand, counting down.
GCCTGCTGCTCGTGCTCGCCGTCGCGGCACCCGCGGGCGGCTGCCTGCTCGACGAGGGCCGCACCTGCACGCTGCTCCTGCCGCCGACGGGGTTCCACGTCCGCTTGATGCTGGGCGACGAGGGGCTCTACGACAGCACGTACGACTTCATCATGCGGGCCGATGGGCACGAGCTCGCGATCCGACACGACTTCCGACCGCCGGGCAGCTGCACCGCCACGCCGCCGAGCCCGTCCTCGATGGGCGCCTGCGTGGCCGTGGTCGAGACCGGCTCGCATCAGCTCTTGATGGAGGCACCGGTCGGGTGGGGCGGAGGCGGAATCTACCTCTGGTATGGGCGGGACGAGCTCGGAGGTCCCGCGCGGGCCGAGCTCGAGATCCGCCGCAACGGTCTCATGCTCGTCAGCACCACGTTCACCCCGGCGTACGAGGTCGTGGAGGCGAACGGTCCGGGCTGCGGGCTGTCGGCCTCCGCGTACGAGGAGCTGACGCTCATCGTTCCGCCTTGACGAGCCTCGCGCGCGGCGCAGGCTCCGTCGCTTCGGCGGGCTCGGCGGGCTCGGCGGCGGGCGGCTCCGCGGGCTTCACCTTGCGGCCCGCCTTGCGCAGGGCCTCGCGCAGGAGGAACTCGATCTGGGCGTTGACGCTGCGGAGGTCGTCGGCCGCCCACGCCTCGATCGCCGTGAGCACGGCGGGGTCGAGGCGGATGAGGAACGGCTTGCGCGGCACGACGACGGCTCCGCCGACGCTCAGCCCTGGTGCAGCGTGCCGGCGTTGACCACCGGCTGGGTCGAGCGTTCGCCGCACAGGACGACGAGCAGGTTGGACACCATCGCGGCCTTCCGCTCCTCGTCGAGCTCGACGATCTTGTTCTTCGACAGCATCCCGAGCGCCATCTCGACCATGCCGACCGCGCCCTCGACGATGCGCTGGCGCGCCGCGATGATCGCGCCGGCCTGCTGGCGCTGGAGCATCGCCTGCGCGATCTCGGGCGCGTAGGCGAGGTGCGCGATGCGCGCCTCGATCACCTCGATGCCGGCGGCCTTGCAGCGGTTCTGGATCTCACGCTGGAGCTCCTCGGCGACAGCGTCGGTGTGGCCGCGCAGCGAGATGAGGTTCTCGTCGTGGCCGTCGTACGGGTGATGGGTCGCGAGGTTGCGCACCGCGGCCTCGGACTGGACCGCGACGAACGACGGGTAGTTCTCGACGGAGAACACGGCGTTCGCCGGCTCGACGACCTTCCACACGACGATGGCGCCGATCTCGATCGGGTTGCCCTCGACGTCGTTCACCTTGATCTTCGCCGTCTCGAAGTTGCGCATGCGCAGGGACACCGGCGCCTTCGAGTAGAGCGGGTTGACCCAGCGCCAGCCCTCGTCCCGCGTCGTGCCGACGTAGCGGCCGAAGAGCTGGAGCACGCGCGACTCGTTGGGCGCCATCGTGAACATGCCCTTCCACACGAAGAACACGCCGACCCCGAGGAGCGAGGCGAGGAGGACGTTGAGCCCGTCGACCCGCTGGGCTTGCCCCAGCTCGGGCTTCGCCGGATGGATGCCGGTCGCCAGGAGCCAGACGCCGACGCCGATCATGGCGAAGGAGAAGAGCAGCGCGAGGCCGCCGGACAGCGAGCGAACGGGACGTTCCTGGACGGTGGTGGTCGTGCTCATGAGTTGCCTCCCCGATGCGTGGGCCGATGCCCGGGCCGTTGCTGAGAACGACATCAGAATGATATCACTTTGACAGCAGGCAAGGGCAAATCGTCTGATTCCGCGCCGGCCCGGTTATTTGCAGGTTTTTTCAGGGCCTCGTACGATCTCGCCATGCTCCGCGTCCGGTTCGCCCTGACCCTCGCCGCGCTGCTCGTGGCCGCCGCGCCCGCGGCCGCCCAGCCGGCGGAGGGCAGCGTCATCAGGAAGGAAGGCGAGTACGGCGGCGTCACGCCGGGGGAGGCGCCCGAGAAGGGGGCCAAGCCGGCGCGCGTGGCGAAGAAGTCGCTCAACTGGCTCGGCTTCACGCCCGCCGAGGACGGGAGCGCCGAGCTGTTCTTCCAGGCGGTCGATCCGTTCACGGTCTCGCAGCGCATGGAGGGCGCCACCCTCGTCGTCCTGCTCGAGGGCCTGAAGAAGCAGGCGCGCAACACGCGCCGGCCGCTCGACGCGCGCTTCTTCGACACGTCGGTCGCGCGCGTCACCGCGAAGGTCGTGCGGGCGAAGCGGGCCAAGCGCGGCTCGGCGGGCCACCCCGCCGGGGTCGAGGTGCGCGTCACCTTCAAGGACAAGAAGGACGCGCGCGAGGGCACCGTGCGCACCGAGAAGGGCGCCGACGGCATGTTCTACGCGTACCTGTCGTTCCCGCCGCCGGCGACGCCGGGCCAGATCCCCGACGCGGTCGATCGCCCGCAGTGATCGTGCGACGCCTCGCGCTCGTCGGTGCGCTGACTCTCGCCGCGGCCGCGTGCGGCGGGGGAGGGAAGCCGGCGCCCGCGCCGATCGAGGGCCGCGGCGCCGTCGTCGTCGCGCTCGACGCGCTCGTCCATCCCGTGCACGGCATGTGGCTCTGGGATCAGCCGGGCGCGACGGTGAGCCCGGCCCTGCACGTGACCGCCGGCACCGGCGCGCCGCCGACGGAGCGCCTGCGCGCGAGCCGCATGATCGAGTACTGGCAGGAGAGCTACTGGCGGCACGTCGCCGGCGGCATCGACGGTCCGATCGATCGGCTCGATCGCGATCCGGCCGAGCGCTTCGCGCCGAGCTACGGCAGCTGCGACACCGACGAGACGCCGCCCGATCTGCGGTCGTGGCTCGTCGCGAAGGACGGCTTCCGCGAGCATTACGAGCCGATCCTCGCCGACGGCGATCACGGGATCGCGCCCGCGCTCATGGCAGACATGGCGCACTACCGGTCCTGGGGCCTCGACGTCTGGCTCCTCGAGGACCGGGGCCGGCTCTGGGTCGCACACGTCATGGTGTGGACGCCCTGCGACGCCTGACGCACGTTCCCGGCGTTCGCCGCGGTGTGGTACGCCGTGGCCATGGTGCTCCGCCGGGTCCTGCTCGCCACCGTCCTCGTCGCGATGACCGCCGGCTCGGCCGGCACCTCGGTCGCGACCGGCGGCAGTGGCGGCGGTCGCGACCGAGGTGCCGGCCGAGGCGCGCG
>JAIOII010000774.1 GCA_019912685.1 Kofleriaceae bacterium | reverse complement strand
GCCGATGCCGGCGCCGGCGCGTCGTTGCCCGTGCCCGGGCGATCGTGCGAGAACGCGGCGAACACGACGAAGCCGAACGCCATCGCGAAGCCGCCCGCCATCAGCCCGAAGCGGCGCGTGCGCGTGTCGACGGCGGTCTCGGCGAGCACCGTCGGCTCCGTGCCCGTGACGCGCTTGCCCGTGGTGCCGGTCGCGCGCGGGGCGGACGGCTCGTCCTGCAGGCTCGCAGGCACGTGCACCGGGCCCGAGCCGAGCGCGAGGCCACCGGCGCGGCCGCCCATCTCCACGCGCGCCTGCTCGAGCGCCGCGGTCACCTGCTCGAGGCTCGGCCGGCGCGACGCGTCCTTCTCCAGCATGCCGAGGATGAGCTCCTCGAGCACCGGCGGGATGTCGGGCCAGACCTCGCTCGGCGGCAGGACCGGCTCGGTCAGGTGCGCGACCAGGAGGTCGGCGACGTTGTCCGCCGTGAACGGCGGCTCCTCGAGGAACAGCTCGTGCGCGATGCAGCCGAGCGAGTAGATGTCGGTGCGCCCGTCGACATCGAGGCCGCGCGCCTGCTCGGGCGCGATGTAGCGCGGGGTGCCGATCATCGTGCCGGCGCCCGTTACCTCGCACATGTCGGGAGGCGGATCGGTCATCTTCGCGATGCCCCAGTCGAGGAGCTTCACGATCGGGCCCGAGAGGAAGATGTTGTCCGGCTTGAGGTCGCGATGGATCACGCCTTGCGCGTGGGCCGCGGCGAGCGCCTGACAGACCTGGAGCAGGATGTCGATCGCGTCGAGCGCCGGCACGCGACCGCGCGTGATGCGCTCGCCGAGCGACTCGCCGTGGAGGAGCTCCATCACCAGGTACGGGCTGCCGTCGTCGAGCCGCCCGAGCTGGAAGATGTCGACGATGTTCGGGTGCTGGATCTGGTTGACGACGCGCGCCTCCTGCAGGAAGCGCTCACCGGCGTGCAGGCTCTCACCCGTCCGCTGCCGGACCACCTTGAGCGCGGCGCGCTTGCCGATCTCGGTGTGCACCGCGGCGTAGACGGTGCCGATGCCGCCCTGACCGATCTGCTGCTCGATCCGCCACTCGCCGAGGACGCTGCCGGGTTCGAGGTGCACGTCGCGCATCAGAACCTCCACGCCAGCGCCGCGGTGGCGCCCTTGTGGGTGGGAACGACCGAGAGGACCGCGGCGCGCTGCTCGTCGCGCCAGCCGAGGTAATAGAGCGTCGCGCCGGCCGCGGTCGCGACCAGCCCACCGGCGATGAGCGCCGTGGCCACCGTCACGTCGCGGTTGCCACGTCCCGGCTGCGCCAGCGGATCGTCGTCGTCGCGCTTCTTGTCGTCGGCGAGGCGCGCGATCTCGCGCTCGTCTTCCTGGCGCATCGCATCGATCGCGAGCGCCGTGCCGACGCCGGCGGCGGCGAGGCCGACGCCGCCGATCACGAGGCCAGCGCGCTTGCTCGCACGCCCGGGCTCGGCCGGAATGGCGGTGAGAACCTCGCCACCGAGGCGCTCGCGCACGCACGGGTCGAGCGCGACGAGGTGGCGCTCCACGACCGCGTGGTAACGCGACGCGCGCGACACGAGGAGGTACTGTCGGTACATCGTCGCCGCGAGCACACAGTCGCCCTTCAGGCGATAGGCCTGGCCGAGGTTGTAGAGAAGGCCGGGGCTGTGCACGAGGTCGTACGCCGCGCGGAAGTCGGCGATCGCTTCGTCGTATTCCTGGCGGTCGTAGTGAGCCTGCCCGCGCGCGGCGACCTCACGAGCGTGCGCGTTCGTCGCATCGTCGGCGCGCGCCACACTCCCGCCCAGCGAGAGCACCGCGATCGCAGCGATCAGGGAGCGCATACGCGACCAGTGCTGCACGCTGCGTGCCCGCGTGCAGGTGAGCGCGTGAGCACGCTGACCTCGTCGCGCAGGGCCAGGGCGTTGGGAACCGCATGTCCTTCCGCGTCGTTGTCGAGGTACGCGTGGACGTCGCGGCCCTCGGCGAGCCAGCCCGCGATCTCGTGCGCCCACGCGCATAGGGTCGCGCGCCGGTAGCTCGAGGCGTACTTGCGCGTGTGCCCGTGCAGCCGGATGTAGACGAGGTCGGTCGTGACCGCGCGCCACATCGGGAAGTCCGGGGCGTCGGAGAGGCAGACCGCGACGCCCGCGTCCGCGAGCCGCTCGGCGACGGCGGGCACGAACCAGCTCCGGTGTCTCGGCTCGAGCACGTGCCGCACCTCGGGCCAGTGCTCGATCGCCGTCAGGAACCCGTCCAGGCGCGCCAGGTCGCACGCGAAGCGCGACGGCAACTGCCAGAGCACGGCGAGCAGCTTGCGGCCGAGCGCGCGCGCGGGATCGCGCAAGCGGATCACCGAGTCGGTGCAGTCACCGAGGCGCCGGTAGTGGGTGACGAAGCGATGTCCCTTGAGCGTGAAGCGGAACTCCGGCGGGGTCTCCGCCGCCCACCGGGCGTAGGTCGCGGATGCGATCTGCGTGTAGAACGAGCCGTTGATCTCGAGCGCGTCGAACGTCTCCGACGCGCGCCGGAGCCACGCGCGCATGGGAACGCCGGCGTAGAGGTGCTTGCGCCAGGTCGGGTACACCCATCCGCTGGTGCCGATGAACGCTCGCCCGCGCATGCGGTGGTGCTGGTGCAGGGGTCGTGCCGGCGCGTGCCGGCGCGCGGCACCGGCGCTAGGTTTTGCGCGCTCATGGCTCCGCTCCAGCTCGGACTGTTCGCCGGCGGCGCGCCGCGACTCGACGAGACGTTTCGCGGGCTGCGGCGGACCGCGCTCGCGTACGGGGCTTGGATCGACCATCAGCCGGGCTGGCTGTCGGGGTCCGACACGCTCTTCGCCGAGCTCCGCGAGACGATGCCCTGGCACGGCGAGCGGCGCGTGATGTACGGCCGGGAGGTCGACACGCCGCGGCTCCTCGCGCGTGCGCCCGACAACGGCGCGCGCCATGCGCTCCTCGCGCGGATGCGCGAGGTACTCTCGGCGCGCTATGGCGAGGACTTCGTCGACGTGACCATGGCCTGGTATCGCGACGGCCACGACAGCGTCGCCATGCACGGCGACACGACCGCGCGCGACCTGCTCGAGGCGACCGTCGCGACCGTGTCGCTCGGCGCGCCACGCCGGTTCCGGATCGAGGCGGCGGCCGGCGGCGCGTCGCTGACGCTCGAGCTCGGCGGTGGTGACCTGCTCGTCATGGGCGGCACGTGCCAGCGCACGTGGCGCCACGGCATCCCGAAGGTGGCGGCGGCCGGGCCGCGCATCGCCGTGATGTTCCGCCCGGCGTGGGGAAGTCACGAAGACAGATGAAGGTCGGGACCTGGAACGTGAACGGCATCCGCAAGCGGCATGCCGAGGTGATCGAGTGGATCGATCGCGAGGCGCCCGACGTGGTGTGCCTGCAGGAGATCAAGGCGTCGGCCGAGCAGGTGCCGGCGCCCCTCGTCGACGCGGTCGCCGCGCGCTACTGCGTGCACTGGCACGGTCACAAGGGCTACTCCGGCGTCGCGCTGCTCGTGCGCAAGGAGAGGTTCGGCGACGCCGTCCGGTTCACGCACGCGGAGCTCGACATGGAGCACCGCATCGTCGTCGCCGAGCACGGGGCGCTCGTGTTCGCGTCCGTCTACATCCCCAACGGCGGGAAGGACTACCGCGCGAAGCTGACGTTCCTCGACGAGCTCGTCGCGTGGGCGACCGACCTGCGCGCGCGCGACCAGCACCTGGTCCTGTGCGGCGACTTCAACGTCGCCTACCGCGACCAGGACGTGCATCCGCTCGAGCAGCGGCGCGTCATCGGCCAGCTCCCCGAGGAGCGCGCGAAGCTCGACCGGCTCTTCGACCAGGGCCGGCTCGTCGACGTCGGCCGCAAGGTCGCGCCCGACGACGATCGCCTGTTCACGTGGTGGGCGCCGTGGCGCAACCTGCGCCAGCGCAACATCGGCTGGCGCCTCGATTACGTCGCGGCGAGCGCCGCGCTCGTCGACGACGAGACGCGCTGCGCGGCGTACCGCGACGTCGGCACGAGCGACCACGGTCCGGTCATCGCGCACCTTCGCGACGCGCCGGCGTGAGCGCCTGCCACGCCGCCTCGAGGCGGC
>JAIOII010000773.1 GCA_019912685.1 Kofleriaceae bacterium | reverse complement strand
GCTCGATCGGCTCGTCCGCTTCGTGCACGACGACGGTCAGCCGAGCGCCTTCGGGCAGTTTCGCCCGGGTGACGACCTTGCCGTTCACGACGGTGGCGTTGACGGCACGCATGAGTCTCACGCTAGCATGGTGCGGAAACTATAGCAATATCAATAAAGTGGAGACGCCGGGAGTCGAAGACGGGCGAGGTGGCCGCGTCGATGTTGGAGAGTGCGGAGTCCTGCGGGGTTACGGTGCCGCTCGCGGATTCTCGCGGAGCATCGGCGCCATCGACTGTGCTACGGCGTAGCACAGTCGAGCTTGGCGACGTCGGCGAGCTAATCGTGCGGATCATCGAGGCCACCGCGGCAAGTCCGTCGTGGTGCGTTCGGGTGCAGCTCGCCAAGGGCTTCGCCGAGGACGTCGCGAGGAGGCTCGCGGAACTCGATGGCGAGGGCTTCGAGGGCCGGCCAACGAGGGAGTAAGAGGAGAGGGGCGACGTTGGCGATTTGTTGGTGGACGATTTTCTTTACTGACATCGTCCACGCTACCAACCGCTCACGTCCCTCTATCGATCGTCCGCGTCCCCGCGACCGCGAGGTCTCCGCTGAAGAACGCCGAACTCCAACGACGCCCTTGCGGGAGTGGGGATTCCTTCAGTATGCTGATTTTGTCACTTCTCGGGAGGGTCATCCATGGGGCGAGCCATCGCTGGGGTTTGGGTTTCGATCGCCATGCTCACGGCCGCGTGCGGCACGAGTCCGGAGGGCGGCGCCGACGCCGACGTGTCTACTCGTTGTGGTGACGGAACGTGCTCCGGCACTGAGTCTGCCGCCACGTGCCCATCGGACTGTCCGGATGTATGCGGCGACGGAACGTGCGGAGATGGCGAGTCCGCGGCGACGTGCAGCGTGGATTGTCCGGCCCGGTGCGGCGACGCCGTGTGCTCGAACACCGAGACGGTCATGACGTGCCCGGCCGATTGCCCGGCGGTGTGTGGTGACAGCGCGTGCACGCACCAGGAAACGGCGGTGACGTGTTCCAGCGATTGTCCAGCGGTGTGTGGTGACAGCGGCTGCACCGGCGCCGAGAGCGTCTCCACATGCCCAGCCGACTGTCCGGCACTCTGCGGCGACACCATCTGCAGCACCGGCGAGACCGCGGCGTCTTGCGCGGTTGACTGCCCGATGAACTGCGGCGACGGAACGTGCACCCACCAGGAAACCGCCCAGAGTTGCGCCACCGACTGCCCCAGCGTGTGCAACGACGGCTTCTGCTCGGCCAACGAGACTTGTACAGCGTGCTCCCAGGACTGCGGAGTGTGCTTGCCACCCACGATCGACGTTACCCTCATGGGCGCGCTCATCAGGCCAGCCATGATCGACGGCCGGACGTGGGATGGTCCCGACCTCACAAGCGACCAGGTCGCCGAGCTCGCTGACCTGGCCGCGCTACTGGCAGGCCAGCCACCGCTTTACGGCGACGTCGCCGGCTGGATCAGCAATCTGGCGATCAATACGTACGCACCACCAGATCCTTTCGGCGTCGCCGAGTTGGCGTGGAACGGACCGTTCGATCCCAACCTGACGCAACCCGTAGCAACGACCTCGAACAATGAGGAGGATACGCTTAGCCCTCACTGGCCGGGCCCTCCGTTCCCGGGCTGGATCAATGTCCCGACGGGCCCGACGCTACGGGTGAGACTCACGCTTCAGGACGAGGACCTCATCGATGACGACATCATCGGCACCGTGGAGTTGAACGAGGCGGACCTCCGGGCGGCGTACAACGCCGGCGGTGTCGTGGGCATCCCCGTGTACGACCAAGGCGTCCACCAGATTCTCTACATCACGCTGACCGTCGCGCAGTCCGCTCCGCCGGCCTGCGGCGGTGAGTGTGCGAGCGGCATATATTCGGCCTGCACGTGCAGCGCCGCCGATCCCTGCGGGTGGCTCGGCGACGGGGTATGCGACTCCGCCTGTACAGCAAACTTTCCTGCCGACCACTTCGACGACTTTAGTGACTGCGCAGCCGTTTGCGCGTCCAACTGCCAGAACCTGCAGTACTCGGCTTGCAGTTGCTCTAGCGTCGATCCGTGCAACTGGCAGGGCGACGGAGTCTGCGACGCTGCTTGCGCGCAGAGCTTCCCCGCAGACCACTTCGACGACTCGTCGGATTGTCCATAAGCGCGCGTCGCGTAGTGGAAACAGTTGGAAACAGTTGCTCATAGCCGACGCGTGTTGTCGCCCGCAACAACCGTCGGGAGCTAGCGTGGGCAGCTATCTGGCTCCAGGGCGCCGGCAGGCTCGGAGATCCATTCGCGCGCATCCTCGAGGGGCCCGCCGACGCACACCGACGACGGCGTAAGGCCCGAGGGCGTGAAGCTCGCCGGGCGCCTCGCGCACGGCCGCCCCCACCTCTCGACCCCTGCGCTCCGCCTACAGCCTGTCAGGGCTCACGCGGATCCGATCGCGTCGCCTCTCGCGCCGGCGGCAGTGCCACGCCGCTTATCGCCATGAAGTATCTATCGATCGTGTCCTCCCGCATGAGGACACGACACGTCAGCTGCTAGTCGCGAAACGCATTCGGAGGCCCGTCTTGAAGAGGCGTCCGGCACGCCAGGTGTTGAGGCGTTTGGGGTGGTCCTCGAAGATACCCAGTTGCTTCATTACATCAAAGATCCGCCTCACCTCTGTCGAAGACATCTTCTTACTATTCCCGATTGTTTTCGCGAGAGTGTCCGGAACGAACGGCGTCGTCTTTCCAACAAGACCATCTAGGACGGCGCTAATCTCATGTTGTGGCTTGCCGACCGCGTGAGCAAGCTCCTGACTAACTTCTTGCAAGAAGGCATCAGACGCAGCTTCGTGCGCTCGCACGATTATCGTTCCATCGAGGTGGCCTGCCCTGAGCCGCGTGTTCTTGTGAAGCTTCGCGAGTTCTTGTAGGAACACGAGATAGACGCGTGGATAGAAGGACGCCTCTCGGCCCTCGTCACTGAAGTAAGTTCTCAGGAATGTAGCGGTCTTGATGTTCTTGTATTGAATACTCGCGGGGAAGATTTCTAGAAGCATCTCCTCACATATCGCCGTCGACGCCTGTCCTTCCTTCAGTTCGCCAAGTTGGTTGCCAATGGCTGTAACGAGGCGCGGCGCCACTTGATTGTACCACTCAATCGCCCCAATGCGCGTGAGCACGAAGTTGAGAATCGTCTGGAAGTCCCAGACCAGATCAAGCCTGCGCCCATCCTCGAGTTGTTCGCGATTTTGTATTCCGCGCTCGACGAGGTCGCGGCGGACGAATAGCTTGAGCTGCAGCCGCGAGCTGACTTCGGGTGTCGCCTCGATGCTCTCGAGGACACGAAATAGAGATTGTACAAACGGAAATGTCTGTTCTGCGTCAAACGCAGACTCCAATGCATCGATAAGGAACGTTCTCGGGGATTCGCTGGCCCGTACCGTCATTCGAAGGGAATCAATCAAATTGCCCGCGCTCGCGGCGGCCTTGATTCGTTCAAGCAGAAGTGGGTCCGTCGTGCTCGGACTCTGCATGGCGCCAACCAGGACTGCATACCAGAAGTCTTCTTCCCGTCCCTTGTGGTCTCGGATCAGACCGCGGAGACCGAGATCACCGGCTCGAAGTCCACCGAGTTCCGGGAGGAAATCTGATGGGACGAGAATCGGTTCGCCAAGGTGCTCCTCGGCCAGCTGTCTTACGAGACGAGTCTTGCCGGTGCCCTTGCGTCCGACAACGAGCATGATCGGAGTGTCCGGGCTTCTGAGCACTCGGAGCGCTTGTGTCACAATCAGGTCGCCTTCGTCCCGTGCGCCGCTCTGCTTCTGCAGAACCGTCTTACTGCCCTCGACGCCAAGCAGTCGCCGCATGTCGCCAACGCAATGAGGACTAAAGACCTCGTCTGAGCCTTTGTGGGGAAGGAGGCCTCGAATAGCGACGGAGCGGTCAAACGGCCAAACAATCCAGTGATCGAGGAACTCCGACCACTCACGCGGCTCGCCATCCTGGCCAACGCCATTCGCGCTGGCCAACGATTGAAGAAGCGTGGAGGCCTCAGCCATCGTCTGTTCTCTGAAAGACTCGTCATCCATTTCTGGCGGGGCGAGCGAGAGGAGTATGCCCGGCGACTCTGGGCGGGTCGCCCACAATGCACTTGTCATCGAGGCCGAATGCTCGGATTGGCGGTCGAGACGTGCGCAAACGACAACTGGTCCGGGGAGTCGCTCCACGAGCGTCGGCACGACAGCGCCCATGCCGGTCCGATGGTCCACAAGGACGACATCAAACCCCGCAGATGCGGTTGATAGTTTCTGTGCAAGAGCAACGGCGGTCGGGGCGTGGACTTGGAATTCGAAGGCAAGTGCTGCAGCATCAATATCGTAAGCTGGGCCCCGTGGCCGGAACGGAAGAACCGACACCTCACCGCCACGCACGCCGCGTCCCAAGGCCAGGGGCCGAAACTCATCACCCGCTCGTAGTCCGAGTACGGAATTCGAGAGATGGGAAGCGCTGCAGTTGAAAACGACGTCAAGCGAGGGTGCCTCCGCGTCGAAGTCGACGGCCAGCACCTTCCATCCGTCTCGCGCGAGCGCGCGGGCGAATACGGCGAGAGCGGTTGAACGACCCTGTCCACCCTTGAAGCCGTAGAAGTGGATGAATCTCCCGCTAGCCTCAGGGGTGGCGTGTTCGGCCCTGCTGGGATGGCGTATGCTATCGAGCAGCCCAATCCATCCTGCACTTGTAACTGGAGCGCCTAGACCTTGCTCATCCGGAGCGAGCAGGTCAATGCGCAGGAAGACTCGTTGGACGATGGCTCGGAGATCAGAGATGTCTACATCGAGCAGCGTGCACAGTACTTCTTCACGATCTTCGACGTCAACGGCAGAGAATTTTTCCGAATGAATCGTTACACGAAGAAAGGGGTACGAATACGTCCGCGAGACTGAGCCCGGGAACACTTCTTCCATACGCTCTAACAGAGCGGTGGCAGTGAGGATCACTTGATGCCCTCGTTCTTGAGTTCCTCGATAAGATCATGCATCGCGGCCAGCAACAACTCTACGTCCGCATCGCTCGAGGCGTTCGAGGAGAAGTCCGAGGCCCGGCGGACGTATCGGAGGTCCGGATACTTCTTGGATGAAACCAGCATAGGGAGAAGGACACTAGTCTTGGGGGCAAGGCCGGAGCACCAGAGCTTCGCGAGTGACGTAGCGACAGCGATGGCCACAGCGTTCAGCCTCGCGTTGTTCGGAAAGCGCGCGGAGATCATCGAGAAGATGTCGTGCCTGTGTGAGTAGAGAGCTGGATCGTAGTCCTTCAACAGAAGCTCAATGGCGACAAACTGACAGTAGGAACGGAACGCGGGATCCGCGGCGTCCATGGAGCGAAATGCTCGCGCATTGACTGTGTGCTTTTCAGGTGCCATACGCTCCTCGAAGAGAATCGAGAGACATCGTGGTCGCCGAGGTCTTGAGGGTGTGGGGCGCGGGGGCCGATGCTCAAGGGTAACACCCAAGACCCAAACGAGGATGACCACTGTAGCCCGGCATCCGCTCAGCATCCCCACGACTCCTTGGCCAGCGGCGCTGCGTTGAGTTCGGTGCGGCGGCGGCGCCAGGCTGGCAGGTGGCAGTCCATCAGGCCGAGGAACCGCTCGTCGTGGTTGCGGGCCAAGAGGTGGACCAGCTCATGGACGAGGACGTACTCGAGGCAGGCAGGGGGCTTCTTGATGAGCTCGAGGTTGAGCCAGATGCGGCGGGCGTTGGGGTTGCAGGAGCCCCACTTGGTCTTCATCCGCTTGATGCCCCAGCCGCGAACTGTGACGTCGAGCTCGTCCTGCCACTTGTCGACGAGGCTGCGAACGATGTCGCGCAGGCGCTCGCGATACCATCGTTGCAGCAGACGCTCGCGGTCCTGGGCTGTCCAATCGGGGCGGACGTGGAGCACGAGATGGTTCCCGCGCAGCTCCACCCGAGGCGCGCCGTCGGCCTCGACGACCTGAAGACGATACCGGCGTCCCCGGTAGTAGTGGCTCTCACCGCTCACCATCTCGCGCTGGGACTCGCGGGCCTGGCGTTCGAAGGACGCACGCTGGCGCTTGATCCACGGCAGCTTGCCGATAACCGCGACGCGGACAGCGGCATCAGAAACAGCCAGCGGTGCCGCGACGCGAATCCTGCCGTCGGGCGGATAGACGCCGAGGTGCAGGTTCCGGATCGCCTTGCGCACGACCGCGACACGCAGGCCGCTGACGGTCATGTCGCGCGTCTCAGTAATCATTCTGGCTCTTCACCAGCTCGAGGGTGCGATCGGTGCGGACGGCGTCACCGTCGAGCGCGGCGGCGATGGCCTGGCGAACGCGCTTGGTCTTCATGACGTTGGTGCGCCAGCCGTCCTGCATGTTCGTCCGCACCGCGTGGTCCACCTTCAGGGCAAGGGTCTCATCGCGGTCGAGGTTGTCGTAAAGAGCACGCTGCGAAGCCGTGGCGAGCGACTTGGGGTACGCGCCCGCGTTCGGCCCCGCCTTGGCCTGCTTGGTGAGCTCGACGACCTTGGCGAGGTAGTCCTGGTAGCTCAGGGCAGCCTCCTTGCGCTGCTCGATCAGGGCGTCGAGCAGCTCGGACATCTTCTCGTAGTACTTCGGGTTGATGGGCGACTCGTCGATGATGAGCTTGCGGACGTTGTTCTCGATGGTCTCCGCCGTCGCCTTTTCCTTCTTGCGGATGGCCTCGGGCAGGGCCTTCACCGCCTGAACGCCGCGCTCCACGATGAGCTGCACCAGCGATAGATCGTCGAACTCGGAGACCTTCTCGCTCTCCTCGGCACGGATGTACGTGTCGATGAGGTGGCGCATGGCCGGTTCGTACTGCTTGAGGTCGATGGCGTCGCCGCTGTGCAGCTTCACCTGGCTGCGCAGGTTCTCGTAGTACGTGACCTCGCTCTTGATGGCGCCGGCTTCGGCCTCGGTGTAGCCGGCCTCGGACATCTCGCTGGCCAGATTCGCGTAGGCACGCACCAGCCCGGCCACGAGCTTGTACAGGGCCAGGCGCTGCGGCTCGTTGCCCTTGAGCTGGGCCGCGTTGCCATGTTCGCTCGACGAGAAGTAGCGGTAGAAGGCCTGGTCGTCACGCGGCGGCTCGACGGGCTCGCACAACGCGCGTACGGCCTCGAGGGCTTCCTCCAGCCGCTCCTTGGCCTTGCCGAGCCGGTCTTCGAGCAGGCCGGCGACGTCTTCCTTGTCGTAGCCATCGAGCGCACCCGAGGTGTAGTCCTCGACCGCGCCCTCCAGGCGCTGGAACAGGTCCTTGTAGTCGACGATGTAGCCGTACTCCTTGTCATCGCCGTCGAGCCGGTTCACGCGGCAGATAGCCTGGAACAGGCCGTGGTCGCGCATCTGCTTGTCGATGTACAGGTACGTCGCAGGCGGCGCGTCGAAACCGGTAAGCAGCTTGTCCACGACGATGAGGAGCTTCATTTGTCCCGGCTCGTCGACGAACTTCTTCTTCACCGCCTTCTCGAACGCCTCCACCTTGTTCACCGCCTGTTCGGCGGGCTCTTCGAACCAGTCGGCCAGCATCTGCCGGTAGATGGCGTACTTCTCGAGCGCGTCGGTGGCGCCTTCGCCGCTCTCCTCGCCCTTGATGTCCGCAGCGCGGGGCGCGTACGACGTCACGATCGCGCACTTGCCGGCGAGCGGGGTCTTGGCGAAGAGCTCGTAGAACTTGCAGGCCTCGTAGATGCTGCCGGCCACCAGCATGGCGTTGCCGCGCCCACTCTTGAGTCGGTCGCGGGTCTCCATGTCGAGCAGGATGTCGGCCACGATCTTCTGGAGCCTCGACTGGCTCGACAGCACCTTTTGCATCGTGCCCCAGCGGGCCTTGAGCTGCGCCTTGGCCAGCGGCGTGAGGCCCTTGGTCTTGGCCTCGAACCACTGGTCGATCTTCTTCTGCGAGGTGATGTTCTGGTCGATGTCGCGGGCCTCGTAGCGGAGGTCGAGCACGACTCCGTCCTTCACCGCTTCGTCGAACTTGTACGTGTGGATGTAGCGACCGAAGACCTCGATGCTCTTCTTCTTGTCAGCCTTGAGGAGCGGCGTGCCGGTGAAGCCGATGAAGACTGCACCCGGCAGGATGGCCTTCATGGCCTCGTGGAGATCTCCGGACTGGGTGCGGTGGCACTCGTCCACGAACACGAACAGGTCGCCCTTGGGGCGGAAGTCCTTGGGCAGCGACTTCGTGAGCTCCTCGACGAAGCCCCTGATGTCGCCGACCTCCTCGCCGTCTTCCTTGCCGCCGAACTTGTGGACGAGCGAGCAGAGCAGCCACGGCTTGGCGGCGTTGAGGGCGGCGATCAGGTCGGCGCCCGACTTGGTGCGGTGGATGTTCTCGGCGACGCCCTTGAAGACCTTCTCGATCTGCTCGTCGAGCTCGGTGCGGTCGGTGATGATGAGGACGCGGGAGTCCTTGACGTTCTCGCGGATCCACTTGGCGAGCCACACCATGGTGAGGCTCTTGCCGCTGCCCTGCGTGTGCCACAGGATGCCACCCTCGCGGCGGCGAACGTGCTCCTGCGCGGCTCGGACGCCGAAGTACTGGTTGTGGCGGCAGAGCTTCTTGATGCCGGCGTCGAAGACAACGAAGTCGTGGATGAGCTCGAGAAAGCGCGCCTTGCCGCAGAGCTGGCGGAGGGCGCTGTCGAGCGGGTTATCGCCGGGGCCGTCTTCCTTCCACGTGAGGTAGTACTTCTCGGGCGTCTGGATAGTGCCGTAGCGCAGGCCCTCGGTGTCGTTGCCGGCCATGACGTACTGCATGGTCGAGAAGAAGGGCTGGATGAACTCCTTCTTCTGGTTGTCGAGGTTCTGGCGGATGCCCTCAGCCATCGACACCGTGGAACGCTTGAGCTCGAGGACGCCGAGGGCGATGCCGTTGACGTACAGAACGATGTCGGGCCGCTTTCCGTGCGCCTTCGGGTCAGCCGGCTTTACCGTGACCTCCTCCGCGATGGCGAAGCGGTTCTTCTCCGGGTTCTTCCAGTCGATGAGCCACACCGTCTCGGTCTGGGAGCCGACGTCGGCCTTCACCTTCACGCCATAGCGCAGGAGCTCGTAGACGGCGCGGTTGCGGTCGTAGAGGCTCAGGCTGGTGTTACCCGCGACCTTGACGACCTCGGCGATGGCGCGACGCATGATGGTGTCGCCGTCCTCGCGCTCGGCGAAGCGCTGGTAGGCCCACAAGAAGTGCTCGAGCTGGCCCTCGATGATGTTACGATTGTCGCCGTCGCTCAGGTTGCCGAGGTGTTCGTAGCCCAACTCATCGACGAACAGCTGAGCGACCCGTTGCTGGGTCCGCTTCTCCGCCTCGCCGATGCCGCTCATACGAGACGCGTCCTTCCGGTGAGCAGCTCTTGCATCATCCCTTGCTTGAGTAGCTGGGTCTTGCTGCGGCGTTGCTCGAGGGCCTCCATCTCTGCATCAAAGTCACTCAATACCGCAACGATTGCCGCCTGCTCTTCAGTGGTGGGTACAAGCAGCGGAACCTGGGCGAACTTCTCGCGGGTGAGGTGCGCAATGCTCGTCTGACTCACGTAGTCGCGGAGGTGGTTGTGAGCGGTCCAGTGTCGGAGTAGTGCCAACATGAACCTCGGGTTGAGCGCTTTGCTTGGCCGAAGTCTATGCAGCGCCTTCTGGTAGTAACACTCGGCAAGAGGCGCCTCCCAAATCGCTGCGCGACCTACCTCGCCTCCCTCGCACACCAATAGGTCGCCGGGACAAAGCCGATATCGTTCGAGCTCGGACTCCGGAATTAACATGGTCCTTAGTTCTGTGATGTCGATGCGCCCCCACTGCACATCCTTGTTGCCCAGATATGTCTTCGGGGAACCGGTGTTCTTGTCGGTATCCAGCATCTTTCCGAGCTGGATGTCGAACTCTCGCCCCACCGTCGACACTTCCCAGTGGCCCCTGAAGCCCGGCAGGCGATTCTGGCCGGTGAGGAGCTGCTGCATGGCGGCCTGCTTGAGGTCGCGCTTCTTGGCGATGAGCCGGTCCAGCGCACCCAGCAGCGCATCCACATCGCTCAGCGCCGCCGCGATGGCCTTCTGCTCCGCAAGAGTCGGAGGGGCTCCCACAGCGTATTTCCCAACCTGTGGAGCTGTGAGCTGTGGAACCCCAGTGCTCTCAATTGCAAAGTCAACCAGCTCGTTCACCGCGTATGCTGTGAATCGAGCATCAAGTTTGCCGGTGGGCTCCAGTACCAGCAGTCGAACGATGGGGAAGAACGGCTCGCTTCGGTATTCGGCGTGGCCCAAGTATCCGCGTGCCGTGATTGTTAGAGAGTCTGCACTCGCACGCAGCTCCCCGGTGTAGCCATACAGACCACTATTCTGGAGGGCATTCGCGAAGATCGGAAACGGGTGTGCATCGGACTTAGTTTGTGACAGCGAATGCTTTGGTACGTCACCGCCCGCGTAGATCGTGAAGTGGTCGGCGAACCTCCGAACCTCCCAGTCCTCGGGGAGGATGCCCACTAAGGTCCGCTTGTATCCGACGGCTACTTCCACGTCGCGCCCATCTTCTTGAGGTGCTCATCGACTCGAGCGGCGAGCATCGACAGGTCCGCCATCACCTTCGGCAGCGGCGTGGCGTAGCGTTCGGCGAGCTCGCGAACGCGACCAGTGAGTGTTTGCGACACGCGGTCAAGCTCGCTTTGTACGGTCGCCTCGAGTGTGGCCAGCCACTTGTCGTCGACCACTAGGGCCTTGATGTCGTCTTCGGTCAGCTTGGCGTACTTGGCCGCGACCTTCGCGGTGAGGTCTTCCTGCGCGGCCTTGGCCTTGGCGCTGACCTCCGATTCCTTCTCGACGAGGGCGAGGTAGTCGCCCAGCACCTTGCGCTCGTCAGAGGCGTCGCGGTCGTGCTTGATGTCCTTGAGCCGTGCCGATACGGAGGCCTTGGTTAGCTTGTCCTTGTCGTTCTTGGCTTCGGCGAGTGGGCCATCCTCTCCGCCGTGCTCCTCGGCCAGTTCCTCCATCTCCCGGGCGACGGCCGCTGCTTCCGACTGGAGCTTCTCGATGGCGGCCTGCTCGGCGGCGAAGTTGCGAGCGATGAGCAACGCCGGCGGAATTAGCTCGGCCTTGAACTTCTGCTTGCCGATGATGAAGTCGGGCTTGTCCTTGGACTTCTTGTCCTTGTCCTCGACCATCTGCCTGGGCCTGGCAGCGTCACGCCAGCCGTCGCTGGCGATGAGGTAGACGTCGTCCTGCATGACCTCGGCCCAGTAGTCCATCAGGTGTTGGTAGATGTCGTAGGGGTCGAGGAGCTTGGCCTTCTGGAATGTCGCCAGGAGTTCCTCGGCGAGCGACTCGATGAGCACCTTGGGCTTGTCGCCCTTCTTGATACCACCCAGCCGAGGCGCGACCTCGGCTCGCCACTTGGCAAAGAGCTTCTTGGTCTGCGTGCTCCACGTCGTGAACTCGGCGTGGTCGAAGATCGTGCTCTTGATGTCGGTGGCGGCGACCTTGAGCTCGCTATAGCCCGGGCGCCCGGCTTTCTTGAACAGGACCTCGCGCACGCCGGGAAACACGTTCCAGTACCGCTCCAGCGCGTCGAGGTCGCGGTCGGGGATGCCGCCGCGCAGGTGGCCGTCGATGTCCTGGATGTCCTCGGGCTCGCTCGAGTCGATGTAGCGCGGCAGGTTGAGGTTGAAGTCGTTCTTTGGGTCGCTGATCTCGTCGAGAGGCACCATGCGCGAGTAATGCGGGATCTCGAACTGGCGCGTGAACGCATCGACGATCTTGTGGATGTCTTGCGCCCGCAGCCGGTTCTTGTTGCCGTCCTTGATGAATCCCTTGGAGGCGTCGATCATGAAGATGCCCTTGCGGGCGGAGGCGGCTTCCTTGTCGAGCACCAGGATGCAAGCGGGGATGCCGGTGCCATAGAACAGGTTCGCCGGCAGGCCGATGATGCCCTTGAGGTAGCCGCGCTTGACAACCTCGCGGCGGATGGCGGCCTCGGCGCCGCCACGGAACAGCACGCCGTGCGGGAGAATCACTGCGCCTTTGCCGGTGCTCTTGAGGCAGGCGAGGATGTGGAGCAGGAAAGCGTAGTCACCGTTCTTCTGCGGCGGCACGCCGAAGGCGAAGCGCGCGTACTGGTCGTTCGCCGGGTCGAAACCGTTGGTCCACGCCTTGGTCGAGAACGGCGGATTGGCGACGACGAAGTCGAAGGTCTTCAGCGTGCCGGTCTTGGGGTCCTTGAAGTGCGGGGCCGAGAGCGTGTTGTCCTGCCAGATCTCGCCGGTGGGGCAGTCGTGCAGGATGAGGTTCATGCGGGCCAGCGCCCTCGTGGCGTTGTCCATCTCCTGGCCGTAGAGCGCGAGGTCGAGGCCGGTGGCACTCTTGGCCTCGTCGTGCGCCTTGAGGAGCAGCGACCCCGAGCCGCAGGTCGGGTCGTGGATGGTCTGGCTGGCGCTCTTGGCGCTACCGACGCCGATGACCTTGGCCATGATGCGCGAGACCTCGGCCGGCGTGTAGAACTGACCCTTGCTTTTGCCACTCTCGGTGGCGAAGTGGCGCATGAGGTACTCGTAGGCGTCGCCGAGGAGGTCGTCGCCGTCGGCGCGGTTACTTCGGAAGTCGAGCGCGGGGTTGTCGAAGATGGCGACCAGGTTCGACAGCCGGTCCACCATGTCCTTGCCCTTGCCCAACTTGTCGGCGTCGTTCCAGTCGGCGACGTCGATCACGCCCTTGAGCTCGTTCTTCTCGGCGAGCTTGGCGATGATCTTGTTCATCTTGTCGCCGATCTCCTTGTCGCCCTTGAGCTCGACCATGTCGGCGAAGCTGCCCCCCTTGGGGACCTCGAGCAGGTAGTTCTTCTGGCTGGCCGCCTTGTCCGAGACGTACTTCACGAACAAGAGGACCAGGACGTAGTCCTTGTACTGCGAGGCATCCATGCCGCCGCGCAGCTCGTCGCAAGACTTCCAGAGAGATGTGTAGAGCTCAGACTTCTTGATCGCCATCGATGACCCCGCCGCCGTGTTCAGGCGGCTCGCACGGCCGACGAGCTTATCACCCGAGGCCGACAGGAATCCGCGTACAAGCTCCGCGCGCCGCGATGGTTCTGGCGAAGTGGACCGAGGGCTACCCAGATCGCGCCGTGAGTTGCACGGGCGACGTGTCGAGCATGGCGACCAGCTCGACCCTGGCGGCGCATCGTGCGTGCCGGTTGGCGAACGTCGCGACCACCAGCACAAGGGCGTACGAGTTGCCGGTCCACGCACCGCACGCGCCGCAGGCGCACGCCCAGGTCCAGCCCGCGTCCGCGCCAGGCTCCGCGTGGATCCTCCACGCGCCCACGCCGCCGGCTCCTCGTTCGGCTGCGTCCTGGAGTAGTTGCACGGCTACCGCGGCGCCGACGCTCACCTCGCACCCAACGAGATGCAGGCCGGATGAAGCCATGAGCAACACGTTCGACGAGTCGCTGCGCGGGGTCATTCGCGAGATCGTGCGCGAGGAGCTGGCGCGTTGCGACGATCAGCGTCAGCCGTCGGATCCCTATCTGCCGACGGCGGACGCCGCGGTTCTCGCCGGCGTCGCCGAAGGAACGATTCGCCGCTGGGTCCGTGAAGCGCGCATCCCGGGGCATCGTGCGGGTCGCGTGCTCCGCGTCCGCATGAGCGACCTGCAGCGACTGCTCGCCAGCGGGGTTCCTCCCATGAAGCACGCTACGGCTCCCTCGCCCGAGGAGCTGGCGCGCCGTCACTTCGGCTTGCGGGAGGGGTGACAATGGGTGACACTCTGGGCGTGACCAAAGGAACCGAGAAGCGGACCGCACGCCTAAGCGTGCGCGTGCCCGAGTCGCTGAAGAGCACGCTAGAACGCGAGGCGGAGCGCGAGCGGCGCACGCTCGCCGATCTCGTGATCATCCTGCTCGAACAGGGGCTCGCCAAGCGCAGCGGAAAGCGAGGGGCCCGTGGCTAGCATCTACGCTCGCGGCCTCGTGCTCTGGTGCCGCGTCAAGGACGAGTCGGGCAAGTGGAAGCGCACTCCGACGCCGTACCGCAAGGGCGACGAGAAGAAGGCCCAGCGGTATGCCGATGCCGCGCAAGCCGCCATCGACGAGCGGCGCGCGGGCGGCGTCACGACGGGGCCTGTGACGGTGAAGGTCTACGCCGAGCAGTGGCTGGCGAACCGTCGCGCGATCTTCGAGGCGACGAGCGCTCGCTTCGAGGCAACGGGAACGGGCAAGGTCCAGTTCCGAGATCACGCCACCGACATCGGGCGAATGAACAAGCACGTCATCCCGCACCTCGGCGCGCTGAAGGTCGCCGACGTGCGGCTCGGCGCGATGTTCCGCGACGCCGCCGTGGCGGGTCTCACCGAGCAGAACCCGGCCATCCTCACGAAGGCCCAGCTCGGCGAGGACGAAGGAAACACCGACGGTGCCGGCCGGTACACGCGCGAGCAGCTCGAGCTGATGATCGGTTCCGACGACCTGCCCGAACATGCGCGCGTCTTCGTCGCTCTCGGAGGTCTCTGCGGGCTCCGTCTCGGCGCGATTGCCGGCTTGCGCTGGGGCGATCTCGAGACCAACGCGGAGCCGCTCTGGCGCCTGACGACCTCGCGCACGTACGACGGTCAGCCGACCAAGACTGGTAAGTCGAATCGCATCCCAGTTCATCCGGTGCTCGCCGAGATGCTGACCGAGTGGCGGCACGGTTGGGGTCGACTCTTCGGTCGCGCGCCAACGGCCTCCGATCCGATCGTGCCGCGTCCGCCGGGCAAGTGGCGCGAAGCGCCCGGCTCACCCCACACGAAGCAGACCGGCGGCGACCTGATGGACAGCATCCTCGCGACGCTGGAGATCCCCTCCGCCCCGATGAAGGCGCACGCGCTGCGCTCGACGTTCATCAGCATGGCCCTGGAGGATGGCGCCGACGATCGTCTGATCGAGCGCATCACGCACACGCCAGGAAAAGGGCGGCGCGCATTCGATCGCTACGACCGCGCCGACTGGCCCCAGCTCTGTGCCGAAGTCGCCAAGCTGCGCATCTCCCCTCGGTCTGGGGGCCGGGTGCTGTGCCTTAGCACAGCCCGTAGCACAGTCGCCGCAAGCATCGAAGATGCTTTGTCAAATCAGTGGAGACGCCGGGAGTCGAACCCGGGTCCGAAAACGCTTCGGGACGAGCTACTACGCGTGTAGCCACCGCTCGTCTTGTCTGGCCCTGGTGAGAGGTGGGTGGCAGCCATCACCAGCGCGAGTCGATCCTGATTCTCGCC
>JAIOII010000772.1 GCA_019912685.1 Kofleriaceae bacterium | reverse complement strand
GGCTCGGCGCGCGCGTCCGCCTGCTCGCCCGGGGGCGCGCCGTATGGCTCGGCGCCGCGCGCGGCCGCGCCGACGGCTCACCGACGTTCGCGTGGACCGACGAGGTCGACGCGACGTTCGCGGTGCGCCTCGGGCGCCGCTACCGCGACTGGGGCTTTCCGTCGGGCAACGGCTACTTCGCCGGCGTGCAGTACCGCGAGTCCGAGGGCGCGCGGATGGTCGGCGGCGTGATCGGCTACTCCGTCGACGTCGGTTCGCGCTGAGCCGGGCGCGGCCACGTCAGGTCACGACGGGGCGCGTCTCGGCGAGGCTCTGCCGCTCACGGTAGGCCGCCCGCAGCGGGCCGAAGAGGTCGTCGTGCTTCGCCGTGGGATAGACCTCGCGGAAGTCGAGCCAGTCGAGGCAGCAGAGGAGCGAGACCTCGGGCAGGCCGAGGTCCTCGCCGAAGCCGTCCTTGCCGAGCTCCGCGCCGAGCCACGCGAACACCGCCTCCATGCGTCCGACCTCGTGCTTGCCGTACGGCAACGTCGTGGCGTCGATGCCCTCGCGGCGCAGGTAGAAGAGGTGGATGCCGGACTCGAGCGCGCCGTCGATCGCGTTCAGGAGGTTGGCCTCGCGCCAGCGGTCGCGCGGCGGGCGCAGGTCACCCCAGCCGCGGAACGTCGTCAGCCAGTCGATGATGACGCGCGAGTCGTAGATGATGCGCTCGCCGAGCTCGGCGACCGGCACCTTCCAGATCGGCGAGATCGCGCGCAGCGCGGCCTGGCCGTCGGCGGGCGCCGTGTTCACGAGCTCGTAGGGCGCGCCGACCTCGGCGGCCACCACGCGCACCCGTCGCACGAACGGGCTGGTCGTCGTTCCGTAGAGCTTCATGCGGCGACTCTACCGCCGCGGTATGGTGCCGTGGTGCGCAGCCTGGAAGAGCTCGTCGATCCCGCCGACCCGTCGTTCCCGCTGATCGAGGAGTGGGTCGCCGACGCATCGACCGACGTGACCGTGTTGCCCGTCGAGCGCCGCGCCGCCGAGGCGACGTTGCTCGCGCTCCAGGTGACGACGCGCTCCGGCCTGGGCGGGCTCGCGTTCCACACCGGCGGCATCCTCGTCGATGGCGGCTGGCTGCGCGTGCTCGGCGGCGGCAGCCCGGGGATGGCGCGCTCGCTCGCGTCGTGGAACCAGATCGGCGCGCCGCAGGTCCGGATGCCGGGCGCGATGCTCGTCGGCGACGACGTGCTCGGCGGGTTCTTCGCGATCGACGGCGGCGCGTTCGGCAACCGCGACGGGAAGGTCTGGTACATGGCGCCCGACACGCTCGAGTGGGAGTGCATGGACGTGGGCCACATGGACTGGGTCCACTGGGCGCTCACCGCCGACGTCGCCGGCTTCTACGAGTCGATGCGCTGGCCGGGGTGGGAAGACGAGGTCGCGACCCTCGGCGGCGACCAGGTGATCTCGGTCGCCCCGCCGCTCTGGGCGCAGGGCGTCGCGATCGGCGAGCGCAGCCGCCGCGCCGTGCCGCTCGAGGAGCTGTGGCACCTGCAGCTCGATCTCCGCCGACAGCTGGCGCAGGGCGGCGCGGCCAAGGCGTAGGGCGCGGCGGAAATGGCGCCGGACATGGCCGCCAGTGTACCGTCGCCGCGATGAGGTCCTCCCCCGCCTGGTTGCTCCTCCTCGCCGCCGCCGGGTGCGGCGTGGAGACCGACGATCGTCCGGCGACGTTCAGCTACATCCACGAGGCGATCATCGTGCCGTCGTGCGCGACGGCGGCGTGCCACAGCACGCAGAACCATATCTCGGGCGTCGACATGCAGGACCGCGCGGCCGCCTACGCCGAATGGGACGACGTGGACGCGAAGGAGTTCTCGGCGATCTACGGGCTCATCGGCGGAGAAGTGGACACGAGCGCGGTCGTGCTCCCGGAGGCCGGCCGCATGCCCCTCGACTCGCCGCTGCCGGAAGCGGACATCCTGCTCATCGGTCGCTGGATCGACGACGGCGCGGAGAACAACTGATGCGCGCCGTCATCGCCGTCTGCGCCTTCGCGCTCGTGCTCGCCGGAAGCGCGGGCACCGCCGCCGCGTATCCGCAGTACCAGATCTCCAAGGATCAGACCTGCGCGTCGTGCCACATCTCGCCGGCGGGCGGCGGCCTGCTCAACGGCTACGGCGAGCTCACCGCCGAGGAGGAGTCGCTCTGGGGTGGGAACCCCGGCTTCCTCCACGGCGTGCTCGAGCTCCCCGACATGCTGCGCGTCGGCGGCGACCTCCGCGCCGCGGCCGGTGCGCACTCGCGCGGCGACGGCGTCGAGAGCGCGATCTTCCCGATGCAGTCGGAGCTCTACGCGTTCGTCGAGAAGAGCAACATCGGCCTCTACGCGATCGGCGGCGCGACCGTCGAGGGTGCAGCGGGAGACGCGCGCTCGTTCGTCCCGTTCTCGCGCGAGCACTGGCTCATGTGGCGGCAGGGCGAGGGCGACGGCCTCTACGTCCGCGCCGGCCGCTTCATGCCGGTCCAGGGGCTGCGCCAGGCCGAGCACGTCTTCTACACGCGCCGGTTCGGCGGCACGCCGCTCTTCTCCGAGGTGTACGGCGCCAACTTCGGCTGGCTGAAGCCCGACCTCGAGGCGCACGCGTCGATCTTCATCGCCGATCCGCTGGTCGACAGCATCGAGCGCGGCGACGGCGCCGCCGTCTACGTCGAGAAGCGCTTCGCCGAGGGCTCGACCGCGATCGGCCTGCTCGATCGCTTCACGACGAGCGACACCGACACGCGCTGGCACACCGGCGTCACCGCGAAGCGGCGGCTCTCCGACAAGCTGCTCCTCGCGGCCGAGGTCCAGGTCATCCGCCAGAACTTCAAGCTGGCCGCCCCGACGCGCTTCCAGCTCGTCGGCAACGTCCTCGCGACCTACTTCGTGCGCCCCGGCCTCTTCGTCAACGTCGGCCTCGGCCACTACGACGAGGATGTCTCGATCGCCGAGCTCGACCGCGACGCGCTCGACGTGAACATCCACTTCTTCGCGATCTCGCACCTCGAGCTCGTGCTCATGAACCGCATCCAGATGATCGCGTTCGGCGCCGGCGGCGACAGCTCGGGCTACAGCCTCCTCCAGCTGCACTACCGCATCTGATGTCGCACCGGGCGTGAACTTCGACGCTGTGTCGAGCGGTTGACACCCGGCGGGTGCCTCGGCCGTGTCGCCACGCGGGCTTCGCGTGTGGACCCGCGGTTGCAGAGCGAGCGCGCATGGTTCTTCGCCACGCTCTCACGTTCATCTCCCTGCCACTCCTTGCCATTCCGGCCGTCGCCGCCGCGCAGGAGGCCGCGGTGCCGCCCGTCGAGTCCACGAGCGTCGTGTTCCCGAGCATGGGCGCCGACGGCAGCGCGTCGCAGCTCGGCGCTCAGCTCATGCTGATGAGCGGCGACGGCGACTCGATCAAGCGGATCGACGTCGACGGTCAGTTCGTCTCGCCGAGCGGCATGGGCGGATACGCCAGCATCGGCGTGTCGACGGTCGAGGACTCGACCGCGTTCGGCGCGATCGAGGCGGGCGGGCTCTACCGGCGCACGTCGGGCATCAGCGACTTCACGGTGCGCGCGGGCATCATCCTCCCGACGGCGAGCGGCGGCGACGACGGCATCGAGGGGTTCCTCAACATCATCAGCGCGGCGTACTCGCGTCCCAGCGACTACCTGCGCGGCGTGCCCGAGACCACGAGCCTGCGGGTCGCGTTCGCGCCGACGATGCGGAGCGGCAACTTCATCGGCCGCGCGGACCTCGGCCTCGACCTGCCGATCGCGGGCGACGGCACCGAGCTCTTCGAGTCGCCGTTCCTCCACGTCGATCTCGGCGGCGGCTTCTCCAACCACCAGGGTGCCGTGCTCGTCGAGCTCAGCACGATGGCGTACCTCGAGGAGACCGACGAGCTCCTGCACCTCATCGCGCTGACCGGCGAGCTCCACGCCGGGCGGACGACGCCCTACGTCACGATCTCGCGGCCGTTCGAGTCGGGCGACGGCGACGGCTTCGACATCACCAACATCGCCGTCGGCGTGCGCGGCCGGCTCTGATCGGATCAGCCGATCAGAGGATGCCGCTCTGCGGCGTGGTGACGAGCTTGATGAACTCCTCGCGGGTCGCCAGCTCGAGGAACACGCCGCGCACCGCGCTCGTCACGAGCCGCGCCTCGTGCGCGCCGACGCCGCGCGCCGCCATGCACAGGTGCAGGCCCTCGACGTAGACCGCCGAGCCCTGGCTGTCGAGCTGCTCGTGCAGGATGAGCGCGAGCTCGTGGGTCAGGTCCTCCTGCAGCCGCGGGCCGCGCGCCATGAGCCGCGCGAGGCGCGACAGCTTGGAGAGGCCGAGCACCTTGCGCGTGGGGATGTACGCGAGCGAGATGCGGTAGGCGACGGGCAGGAGGTGGTGCGGGCACACGCCGAACGCGGTGTTGTGCTTGCTGATGACCATCTCGCCGTACTTGGCCGGGAAGGTCTTGGCGAGCAGCGCCTCGATCTCCGTGCGCACGCAGGTGTCGCCGAGGACCAGCTCGTGGAAGCCCTTGGCGGCGCGCGCCGCGGTGTCGGCGAAGTTCTCGTCGTCGATCTTGTATCCGAGGACGCCGAGGCCAGCGAGGATCTTGTCGTAGCCCTGACGAAACAGCTCGAGCGCCTTGGGATCGAGGTCCATACAAACTCCGTCGTGAAGAGGTCGCTTCTAGCGTCTTCTCGGACCCTTGCCAAGCACGAGCAGCGCGCTGGTCGCCGAGGATACGCCCAGGTCGCTACCGGCGAAGGCGGCGGAGCACCAGCGCACCGCCGTGTAGGCGCCGGCGGGGCGGGGCGTGCCGACGACGGTCGCGCGCGCGAGCGCGATGCGCAGGCGCCGGTGCGTCAGCACCTGGCGGTGCTCCCCGAGGGCGCTCGGCGCGCCCCGCC
>JAIOII010000771.1 GCA_019912685.1 Kofleriaceae bacterium | reverse complement strand
GGGCGCCACCGCGCACGTCGTGCGCCCCGGGCGCCGCGCCGCGTGCCCCACGCCCGGCGAGCCGGTGCTACACCTCCCTCCCGCCCTCGACCGTGACGACGCCGACCGCCTCCTCGACCAGCTCCTCGCCGCCGACCGCGTCGTCGTCTGGTGAGGCGCGCGTCCTGGATCTCGCGGGTGAGGTGTGTCCCTACACGTTCGTACGAACCCGCCTCGCCCTCGAGGACCTGCCGCTCGGCGCGCGGCTCGACGTGCTGGTCGACCACGAGCCCGCGCGTCGCAACGTGCCGCGCAGCGCCATCGAGTGGGGGCAGGAGGTCCTCGCGGTCGACGAGGTCGCACCCGGTCGATGGCGGATCGCGCTCTGCAAGCGAGCATGTTAGGAAATAGATGGTGAGTGACTCGTCGCCCAAGCTCGACGACCTGCGCGCCCGCCTCGCCGCGCATCCGGCCGTCGTGATCGCGTTCTCCGGCGGCGTCGACTCCGCGTTCCTGCTCGCGGTCGCGGCGCAGGCGCTCGGCGACCGCTGTCACGCCGTGACCGCCGTGTCGCCGACCATGGCCCGTTCCGAGGTCGCCGACGCGCAGGCGCTCGGCGTCGAGCTCGGCCTCGGCGATCGCCACCACCTCGTCGAGGCCAACGAGCTCGAGGTCCCGGGGTACGCCGAGAACCCGGTCGATCGCTGCGCGCTCTGCAAGACCGAGCTCATGGACGTGGTGGGGCCGATCGCCGCCACCGCCGGCGCCGTCGTCGCGCTCGGCACCAACACCGACGACCTCGGCGATCACCGCCCCGGCATCGCCGCGGCCCGCGCGCGCGGCGCGATCATGCCGATGGTCGACGCGGCGCTGTCGAAGCACGAGATCCGCGAGCTGTCGCGCGCCCTCGGGCTGCGCACGTGGGACAAGCCGCAGCTCGCGTGCCTGTCGTCGCGCTTCCCGTACGGCACGCGCATCACGCGCGAGCGCCTGCGCCAGGTCGACGAGCTCGAGGACGGGCTCCGCGCGCTCGGCCTGCGCCAGCTGCGCGTCCGCTATCACGAGACGATCGCGCGCCTCGAGGTCCAGGTCGAGGACCTGCCCCGCCTCGTCGCGCCCGGCGTGCGCGAGCAGGTCGTCGCGCTCGGCAAGAAGCTCGGCTTCACGTACATCACCGTCGATCTCGCCGGCTTCCGCTCGGGCTCGCTCAACGAGACGTTGCCCGGCCCGCTCGTCACCCTTGGCAAGAGGAGTGCCTCGTGATGTCCCATCGCGCCCTGCTCGCCGCGCTGTTGCTCGTCGGGGTGAGCGGCGTCGCCGCCGCCCAGCCGGCCGTCGCCATCCCGCCGGCGTCGAAGAAGGCGGAGTACCTCGCCGCCAAGCAGGCCCCGGCCGCCGCCGCGAAGCCGGCGAAGGCGAAGGTGTCGCCGCGCAAGGTCGGCGCGCCGCCGCCCAAGGTGATCAGCGTCTACAACACGTGGACGCACGAGTGGATCGCGCTCGACGCAGACACCAAGGCGGGGCTGCCGGCGGAGACGACGGTGAACCGGTTCCTCCGCTGCCACTTCACCAACCAGCCGACGAAGATGGACGGCACCCTCGCCCGCGCGCTGCGCGAGGCGGCGCGTCACTTCGGGCGCGACCGCATCGACATCGTCTCCGGGTTCCGCGCGCCGAAGTACAACCTCATGCTGCGCAAGAAGGGTCGTCAGGTCGCGCGCGACAGCCAGCACTCCCACGGCAACGCCGTCGACTTCCGGATCCCGGGGGTCGACGTGCGCGCGGTGGAGGCGTGGGCGCGGCGGCTGCGGCTCGGCGGGGTCGGCCTGTACCTGGGCAGCGGGTTCGTGCACGTCGATACGGGTCGGGTGAGATACTGGAACGGGACCTGAGACGTTTCGGGCAGGGGCACGGGCACGGGCACGGGCACGGGGAAACGGATGTAGACTGGTGGCGTGTCGACCTGGATCTGGGTGGTCCTTGGTGTCGTCGCGTTCCTCTGCGCCGTCGCGATCTATGACGTGACCCAGCGGAAGCGCGCCATCCTGCGCAACTTCCCCGTCATCGGGCACTTCCGCTACATCTTCGAGATGGTGGGGCCGGAGCTCCGCCAGTACATCGTCACCGGCAACGACGAGGAGCGGCCGTTCTCGCGCGATCAGCGGCGCTGGGTCTACGCGTCGGCGAAGAAGGACAACAACTACTTCGGCTTCGGCACGGACAACGACCTCGAGCGCACGCCCGGCTACATCATCATCCGGCACGCGATGTTCCCGCTGACGATGCCGCACCCCGGCCAGCCCGGGTACGACCCGGCGTACCGGCTGCCCTCGGCGAAGATCCTCGGCGGCAAGCGCAAGCGCGCCCGGGCGTTCCGCCCCGCGTCGATCATCAACACCTCGGCGATGAGCTACGGCTCGCTCAGCGGCAACGCCGTCGCCGCGATGAACCAGGGCTGCGCGCTGGCCGGCGCGATGCAGAACACCGGCGAGGGCGGCATCTCCGACTACCACAAGCACGGCGGCGATCTGATGTGGCAGATCGGCACCGGCTACTTCGGCTGCCGCACCGATCGCGGCAACTTCTCGATGGAGCGGTTCCTCGAGACCGTCGCGTCGGCGCGCGTCCGCTGCATCGAGCTCAAGCTCTCCCAGGGCGCCAAGCCCGGCATGGGCGGGCTCCTGCCCGCCGCCAAGGTCACGCCGGAGATCGCGCGCATCCGCGGCGTGCCCGTCGGCAAGGACGTCGCGAGCCCGGCGGCGCACAGCGCGTTCAGCGACGTGTCGTCGATGCTCGACTTCGTCGAGCGCCTCGCCGACGCGACCGGGCTCCCCGTCGGGATCAAGAGCGCGGTCGGCGAGATGGCGTTCTGGCACGAGCTCGCGCGCCAGATGCGGCAGACCAACCGCGCGCCGGACTTCATCACGATCGACGGCGGCGAGGGCGGCACCGGCGCCGCGCCGCTCGTGTTCAGCGACCACGTCGCGCTGCCGTGGAAGCTCGGCTTCTCGTCGGTGTACCGCGCCCTCGCCGAGGAAGGCGTGCACGAGGACGTCGTGTTCATCGGCTCGGGCAAGCTCGGCTTCCCCGAGAGCGCGCTGCTCGCGCTCGCGATGGGCGCCGACATGATCGCGGTGGCGCGCGAGGCGATGCTCGCGATCGGCTGCATCCAGGCGCAGGCGTGCCACACGGGCCACTGCCCGACCGGCGTGGCGACGCAGAACCGGTGGCTCATGCGCGGCCTCGATCCGACGCTCAAGGCCGCGCGCCTCGCCAACTACATCCTCACGCTGCGCAAGGACCTGCTCCAGCTCGCGCACGCGTGCGGCCAGCCGCACCCCGCGCTCGTGCCGCTCGACTCGATCGACATCATCGAGGGCCTCGTGCGTCGCCCGGCGCGCGAGGTGTTCGGCTACCAGCCGGCGTGGGGCCTGCCGCCCGACGAAGATCGCGAGCTGATCACCTCGGTCATGGCCGAGCACCGCCTGGCGGCGTGATAGGGTCCAAAACCCAGCAGCATGAGTGGACACCTCCTCTGGATGGACATGGAGATGAGCGGCCTCGAGCCCTCGCGCGATCGCGTGCTCGAGGTCGCGACCATCATCACCACCGGCGAGCTCGACATCGTCGCCCTCGGCCCCGACCTCGTCGTGCACCAGCCCGACGAGGTGCTCGCCGCGATGGACGCCTGGAACACGGCGCACCACGGCGCCTCCGGCCTCACCGAGAAGGTGCGGACGTCGGCGGTGACCGAGGCCGAGGCCGAAGCGATGACCCTGTCGTTCATCGACATCCACTTCGGGGCGCGCGATCGGCCGGTCCTGTGCGGCAACTCGATCCACCAGGACCGGCGCTTCGTCCGCCGCTACATGCCCGCCCTGGACGCGCGGCTCCACTATCGCATGGTCGACGTGTCGACGATCAAGGAGCTGGCGCGCCGCTGGTACCCGGCCGAGGTCGCCGCCATGCCGCCGAAGAACGACAGCCACCGCGCGCTCGACGACATCCGCGAGTCGATCGCCGAGCTGCGCTGGTACCGCGAGCACGTGTTCACGCGGCCCGCGGCGGCGGCGGCCGTCAGCGAGTGACGTCGCCGAGCAGGATCTTCACCGTCGAGCCGGCCGGCGCGTCGATGCCGTGGCGGACCCGGTCGACGCGATCCGCGAGCTCGACCTCGATCACGACCTCGGCGCCGGCGCCCGGCGCCGCGGTCTCGAGCCGCAGCGGCTCGGGGCGCTCGCCCGCGTCGTAGCGGCGCTCGCCGCTGCCGCGCGCGCCCTCGCGATCGAAGACGTCGATGCGAACGGCGCGAACGGGCTCCCCGAGCGGCCGCGGATCGACGATGAACGTCACCTCGCGCGCGGCGCTGCTCTCGCACGCACGGGCGAGCAAGATCGCGATCGCGCCCACGCCCGCGGCGAGGACGGCGCGTGCGACGAGACGGCGAACGATCGGTGACACGCGCGCGGGTGTACCCCAGAAATCGGGCACGAGCACGGGCACGGGCACCGGCGCGGGAAGTAAGCTCGGTGTGCGCCGTGAAGGACACCCTCGTGATGATCATGGCCGGTGGCAAGGGCTCCCGGCTCGGGCCGCTGACGTTGCACCGGAGCAAGCCGGCGGTGCCCTTCGGGGGGCGCTACCGCATCATCGACTTCGTCCTCTCCAACTTCGTGAACGCGGGCTACCGGCGCATCTACCTGCTCACGCAGTACATGGCCTCGTCGCTCATCAAGCACCTCAACCGCAACTGGCGGCTGTCGGGCTTCGGCGAGTTCATCGAGGTGGTACCGGCGCAGATGCGCCTCGGCGAGTTCTGGTACCGCGGCACCGCCGACGCGGTGTCGCAGAACCTGAACCTCGTGCGCGACGCGCGCCCGAACCACGTCGCCGTGTTCGGGGGCGATCACGTCTACAAGTTCGCGCCCGACCAGATGGACCAGTTCCATCGTGCGCAGCAGGCCGACCTCACCGTCGCCGTGTTCCCGGTGCCGCGCGCCGAGGCGCACCAGTTCGGCTGCCTGCACGTCGACGATCGCGGCCGGATCACCGCGTTCGTCGAGAAGCCGCGCGACCCGCCGCCCATGCCCGGCCGCCCCGACATGTCGCTCGTGTCGATGGGCAACTACATGTTCAAGGCCGACGTGCTCACGCGCGTCCTGCTCGAGGACGCGGCCGATCCATCGTCGCGCCACGATTTCGGCAAGGACGTCATCCCGCGGCTCCTCGGCGCCGGCGCGCGCATCTTCGCCTACGACTTCGCCACGTGCCGGATCCCCGGTGATCGCCCGGACACGGCGCCGTACTGGCGCGACGTCGGGACGATCGACAGCTACTTCGACTCCAACATGGAGCTGCGCGCGCGCGTGCCCGCGCTCGACCTCTACAACCGGCAGTGGCGCATCCGCTCGGCGCACCGCGACTATCCGCCGGCCCGCTTCGTCGTCGGCGGCGAGGGCCTGGCCTCCTCGGAGGTCGACGACAGTCTGGTGTGCGAGGGCTCGATCGTCGCCAGCGCGAAGCTGCGCGACGTCGTCCTCGGCTACGACTGCTTCGTCCACGTCGGCGCGCTGATCGAGGAGTCGGTGATCCTGTCGGGCTGCGACCTCGGCGCGGGCTCGCACCTGCGCCGCGTGCTCCTCGACAAGAACTGCAAGGTCGAGCCGGGCACGGTGATCGGCGTCGATCCCGAGGCCGATCGCGCGCGGCTGCCGTTCGTGACCGACAGCGGCATCGTCGTCCTGCCCAAGGGCACGTTCGTGCCAGCGAAGGGGCCGGCGATCCTCGCCAACGACATCGCCGAGCTCATCGCCAACGATCCCGAGCTGCGCAACCAGCTGCGCCC
>JAIOII010000770.1 GCA_019912685.1 Kofleriaceae bacterium | reverse complement strand
GGCGCGCCGCCTCCGCCGCCGCGCCCCCGTCCGCCGCCGTCCTCCCCGAGAAGGTCTACGACTTCTCCGGCGAGAGCCTGACCGCCGGCGCTCCTCCCTCTCCACCATCCACCGCCGCGCACACCGTGCTCACCAAGTCCGCGATCCGCGCCGCGCTCTCCGGCGCCCGCGCCGATGTCCTCGCCTGCTACGAGTCCGCGCTCGCGCGCACGCCCGACCTCGCCGGCACGATCACCGTCCGCGTCGTCATCGAGGGCGAGCCCGACCTGGGCGGCGTCATCAGCGACGCGACGATCTCCGACGCCTCGACCATCACCGACGCCGCGCTCTCGACCTGCATCCTCGACGCGATCGTGTCCCTCGATCTCCCCGCTCCCGACGAGGGCACGATCGTGACGGTGCACTACCCGTTCGTGCTCTCGCCGCGCTGAGGGCTCCGACGGTCGACGTTGACCTGGACGTGGTCGTCGCCGTCAAGGTCCACGACCACGACCACGACCACGATCACGATCACGCCGCCGGCGCCGCCGCTTCACCACCAGCCTATCGCCAGTCGGGTCCGAGCTCGGCTTCGAGGATGTCCGCGCACAGCGACACGCACTCGTCGCAGATCGCGAACGCGGTGTTGCCGAGCAGCTTGCGCACCGCGTTCGCGGACTTGGAGCACCAGCTGCACATCGTCGGCGCCCCCGGCGAGCTCGCCTCTGCCGGCTGCGCCGTGCCCAGCTCCGTGGTCGCGAGCAGGTCGGCGGGCACGCGGAACTCGCCGGTTGCGCGCACGCTCACGCCGCCGCCCAGGCGGTCGCGGCACGGCGCGCACACCAGGATGAGATCGCCGTCGGCGAGCTCGCCCTGGCAGACGGGGCACGGGTTCCTCATCACGGGCGCCAGTCTACCCCGTCTCGGCTTTCCGGGCCGCGGCATGCGGCAGGCGCACGACGAAGCGCGTCCCGCGTCCCGGCTCGCTGCGCACGTCGACGGTCCCGCCGTGCTCGGTCACGATCGCGTGGCTCGTCGCGAGGCCGAGCCCGGTGCCGCGCCGCTTCGTCGTGAAGAACGGATCGAAGATCCGCGGCAGGTTCTCGGCGGCGATGCCGGGACCGTTGTCCTCGACCTCGAGCGTCACGCCGATCGCGTCGCCCCGCGCGCGCACGGTCACCACGGCGCCGCCGACCGCGCCGCTCGCGGCCTCCGCCGCGTTGCGGCACAGGTTCCACAGCACCTGGCGGAGCTGGCCGGGATCCGCCGTGAGCTCGAGCGCCTCGTCGGGCAGCTCGGTCTCGAGCCTCACCTCGCCGCGGCTCTTGTCCTGCCGCATCACCTGCACGACCTCGCTGATCACGGACAGGAGATCGAAGCGGACCAGGGTGCGCGGCCGCGGGTTCGCGTACTCGAGGAGCTCGTTGATCAGCTGATCGAGGCGCTCGATCTCGCGCACGACGATCGCCATGAGCGCCTTGTCGTCCTCGGAGACGCGCGGCGCCTGCCCGAGCAGCTCGATCGACCCCGAGATCGAGGCGAGCGGGTTGCGGATCTCGTGCGCGACGCCGGCGGCGAGCTGACCGACCGTCGCCAGGCGCTCGGCGCGCCGCATCGTCTCCTCGAGCGTGCGGAGCTCGGTCAGGTCCTGGAAGTTCACGACGCGCCCGATCACGGTGTCGTTGTCACCGCGCAGCGGCGACACCGAGATGCCGAGCACGCGCGCCTCCGGGCCGGGCAGCGTGAGGTCGCTGCGGCGCAGCGTGCCACCCGGCGTGAGCTTCCGCAGGCGCTCGTCGATGCCGGGCAGGAGCGCGCCGACCGGCTTGCCCGGCGAGCGCGCGGCGCCGTTGCCGAGCATGTCGGCGGCGGCCTGGTTGATCGTGAGCACGCGGCCCTCGAGATCGACGGTGACCAGGCCCGACGACAGCGAGCGTACGATGTCGCGGTTGAGCGCCAGCAGGTCGGCGGCGACCTGGCGCTGCGACGCGAGCGACGCCGACGTCTCCTGCAGCTCGCGGCCGAAGATGTACGAGAGGACGGTGACGCCGGCGAGCGCGCCGAGGTTGAGGCCGAGCTGCCGGGCGAGGTCCGCCGCGGTCGCGGTCCACGGCTCGACCCGTGCCAGCGTCGGGAGCGGCAGGAGCCGCGTCCACGCCGCCAGGCCGACGGCGAGCATGAGCGCGACCGAGAGCGCGCCGATCACCAGCGCGCCGCGGCGGAAGCGCACCGCGCCCGCGCCGACGACCGACAGCGCGTAGAAGAAGGTGTACGCGCTCTGGGCCCCGCCGGTGACGTAGACCAGGGCCGTCGTGATCACGAGGTCGCCGCCGAGCTGCGGCCACACCAGGCGCTCCGGGTCGACGCCGCGGCGCAGCAGCAGCGCGTACACGATCGTCGACGCGTAGGTGACGACGACGATGCCGATGAGGAAGAGCTGGGCCGGCGCGGTCGCGTTGCCGTCGAGCGACGCGAGCCAGATCGTGAGCCCGAGGACGAGGCTGATGACGACGGTCCGGAGGACCATCAGCCAGACGAGGCGGCGCCCTGACACGCCGCCTCGCTCAGGCCTCGATGTTGCCGGCCAGCTCGAACACCGGCAGGTACATCGCGACGATCAGGCCGCCGACCACGATGCCGAGGAAGGCCATCATGATCGGCTCGATCAGCGAGGTCATCGCCGCCACCGCGGTGTCGACCTCGTCCTCGTAGAAGTCGGCGATCTTCTGGAGCATCTGATCCATGGCGCCGGTCTGCTCGCCGACGCCGATCATCTGCGTCACCATCGCCGGGAACACCTTGGTCTCGCCGAGCGGGCCGGCCATGTCCTGGCCCTCGGAGATCTTGGCGCGCGCGTGGAGGATGCCGCGCTGGACCACCCGGTTGCCCGAGGTCTTGGCGCAGATGTCGAGCGCGTCGAGGATGGGCACGCCGGACGAGAGCAGGGTCCCGAGCGTGCGCGTGAAGCGCGCGACCACGATCTTGCGCAGCACCGGCCCCAGCACGGGGATGTTGAGCAGGACGCGGTCGAGGATGTCGCGGCCGCGATCGGTCTTGAGGCCGAGCGACAGCAGGATCGCGAAGCCGATGACGCCGCCGAAGAAGATGTACCAGTTGGAGATGAAGGCGTCGGAGAGGTCGATGACGAACTTGGTCGGACCCGGCAGCTTGGCGTTCGGGAACTCCTTGTACATGTCCTCGAAGGTCGGGATGACCTTGCCCAGCATCACGGCGATGACGCCGATCGCGACCACGAGGATCGCGCTCGGGTAGACCATCGCGCTCTTGAGCTGCGCCTTCAGCTTCACCGCCTTCTCGATGTACGTCGCGAGGCGGTTCAAGATCGTGTCGAGGATGCCGCCGACCTCGCCGGCGGCGACGAGGTTCACGTAGAGCTCGTCGAAGACCTTGGGGTGCTTGCGCAGCGCGTCCGAGAACGTCGCGCCTTGCTCGACCGACGCCTTCACCTGGTACAGGATGCCGGCGAAGATCTTGTTCTCGGTCTGGCTGGCGAGGATCTCCATGCACTGCACGAGCGGCAGGCCGGCGTCGATCATCGTCGCCAGCTGGCGGGTGAAGATCTGCAGCTCCTTGGGCGAGACGCCGGAGCCGATGACGATCTGGATGTCGCGCGCGGCCTTCTTGATCTTCTTCGGCGTCAGGTTGTCGGCGCGGAGGCGGTTGGCGACCGCGGCCTCGTCGGCGGCCTCGAACGATCCGCGCTTCACCTCGCCGGCGCGGTTCGTCGCTTCCCAGGTGAACTTGGGCATCGCTACCCCCTCCTGCCCGGTTGCGTGCCACCGCCGGCCGCCGACCCGCCGGAGCTGGCGATGAGCGTCTTCAGCTCGTCGACGTCGGAGCTGCGCGCCAGGGCGTCGTCGAGCGTGATCAGCCGGCGCAGGAACAGATCGCACAGCGACTGGTTCATCGTGCACATGCCGTGCTTCGACTGGCCGATCTGCATCTGCGAGTAGACCTGGTGCAGCTTGTCCTCGCGGATCAGGTTCCGGATCGCGGGCGTCGGGATCATCACCTCGGCGCACAGCACCTGGCCGGAGCCGGACGCGCGCGGGATGAGCGTCTGGCTGACGACGCCCTCGAGGACGAACGAGAGCACCGCGCGCACCTGCGACTGCTGGTGCGGCGG
Organism: Kofleriaceae bacterium; assembly: GCA_019912685.1. Classification (GTDB taxonomy): domain Bacteria; phylum Myxococcota_A; class Polyangia; order Haliangiales; family Haliangiaceae; genus UBA2376. The sequence continues at coordinate 3,931 of JAIOII010000770.1, read as the reverse complement.
GAACACGTCGATGATGCGGTTGATGCTGCCGACCGCGCTCGTGGTGTGGAGCGTCGCGAAGGCGAGGTGGCCGGTCTCGGCGATGGTGAGCGCCGCCTCGATCGTCTCGAGGTCACGCATCTCGCCGATGAGGACGATGTCGGGATCCTGGCGCAGGATGTGGCGCAGCGCCTTCTGGAAGCTCTGGGTGTCGCTGCCGACCTCGCGCTGGTTGACGAGGCAGCTCTTGTGCGGGTGGAGGAACTCGATCGGGTCCTCGATCGTCACGATGTGCGAGCGGTGCCGCTGGTTGATGCGGTCGACCATCGAGGCGAGCGTCGTCGACTTGCCCGAACCCGTCGGCCCCGTGACCAGGATGAGGCCGCGCGGCCTCTCGCACAGCTCGGTGACGATCTTGGGCACGCCGAGATCTTCCAGCGGCATGATGTTGAACGGGATCAGGCGGAACGCGCCCGCGACCGCGCCGCGCTGGATGAAGAGGTTGGCGCGGAAGCGGGCGAGGCCCTTCACGCCGAACGAGAGGTCGAGCTCCTGGTCCTCCTCGAAGCGCAGCTTCTGGGCGTCGGTGAGCACCGAGTAGCAGAGCTGCTTGGTGTCGACCGGCGTGAGCGCGTCGGTGCGCAGCGGGACCAGGTCGCCGTCGATGCGCAGCTGCGGCGGCGAGCCGGTCGTGACGTGCAGGTCCGACGCCCCCTTGTCGAGCATGACCTTCAGGAGCTGGTGCAGGGTAGGTGGGGGCACGCGGTTCCGATCTTCTAGTCTTCCACGGTGGTGCGCAAAACTTCTTCCGGGGTCGTCACGCCCTCCAGGATCTTCTGGATGCCGGACATGCGCAGGCTCGGGTAGCCCTGGCGGATCATCTCGGCCTTGAGCTCGGCGGCCGACGCGCCCTGGAGCACGAGCTCGCGGAGGGCGTCGACGAAGGGCATGACCTCGTAGAGCGCGACGCGGCCCTTGTACCCGGTGTTGTTGCAGGTGCCGCAGCCGCGGCCGCCGCTGATCGTCGCCTTCTTGATCTGCTCCTCGCTCATGCCCATCTTGGCCAGCGCCTCGGGGTGCTTCTCCGCCGGCTGCTTGCAGTCGGCGCAGATGCGGCGGGCGAGCCGCTGGGCGATGACGAGGTTGACCGACGCGGTGACGAGGAACGGCTCGACGCCCATGTTGAGGAGGCGCATGACCGTCGACGGGGCGTCGTTGGTGTGGAGCGTCGAGAGCACGAGGTGGCCGGTGAGCGCGGCCTTGACCGCGATCTCCGCGGTCTCGAAGTCGCGGATCTCGCCGACCATGATGATGTTCGGGTCCTGGCGCAGGAACGAGCGCAGCGCGGTCGCGAAGTTGAGGCCGATGTCCTCGTGCATCTGCACCTGGTTGATGCCCTGGAGGTTGAACTCCACGGGGTCCTCGGCGGTGCTGATGTTGCGGTCGATCGTGTTGAGCTCGGAGAGCGCCGAGTAGAGCGTCGTCGTCTTGCCCGAGCCGGTGGGGCCGGTGACGAGCACCATGCCGTACGGCTTCTTGATCGACTTCTTGAAGTCCTCGAGCGGGCCGACCTCGAAGCCCAGCTTGGTCATGTCGAGCTGGAGGTTCGACTTGTCGAGGAGACGCATGACGATCTTCTCGCCGAACAGCGTGGGCAGGACGCTGACGCGGAAGTCCATCTCCTTGTTGGTGCCGATCTTGAGCTTGATGCGGCCGTCCTGGGGCAGGCGGCGCTCGGCGATGTCGAGCGACGCCATGATCTTGAGGCGCGACGTGATCGCGTTGCGCAGCTTGAGCGGCGGCCGCATCTCCTCCTGGAGGATGCCGTCGATGCGGAAGCGGACGCGGAAGTACTTCTCGTACGGCTCGATGTGGATGTCGGACGCCTTCTTCTTGATCGCCGACAGGAGGATCGCGTTGCAGAGCTTGACGACCGGCGCCTCGCCGGCCTGGTTCTCGAGGTCGACGATGTTGACGTCGGCCTCGGAGACCGCGGCGAAGTCGACGTTCTCGACGTCGATGTCGCCGATCATCGCGTCGAGGTCCGGGCCCTTGTCGTAGTAACGGGAGAGCGCGGTCTCGATCGCCCCGTCGGAGGCGACGACGGGATCGATGTTGTACTGGGTGAGGAACTTGAGCTCGTCGATCGCGTAGATGTTCGACGGATCGGCCATCGCCACGATGAGCGTGGCGCCCTGACGGCGGACGGGGATGACCTGGTGCTTCTCGCAGATCTCTTTCGGGATCAGCTTGAGGACGTTGGCGTCGATGTCGATCTCGGAGAGGTTGATCGCCGGCAGGCTGTACTGCCGCGCGACCAGCTGGGTGAGGACGTTGTCGGGCACGAGGCCCATGCGCGCCAGGGTCGCGCCGAGCCGCTTCCCCGTTCGCTTGGCCTCGTCTTGCGCCTGCTGAAGCTGCTGGAGCGAGAGCACCTTCTCGCGGATCAGCAGCTCGCCAATTCGGCTCATCGTATTTCGGCGCTCCCCGTGGATGATGAATTCTTGATGTGATTTCCCCGTCTTCGCCCAGGCCGCCTGCAAGCGTATCCGCGGCGGGCAGGCGGCGTCAAACAGGAGGACGAAGGGGCGGGGTAGGCCGGGGGTATCGAAAAACTTGCCCCGCCCGATCCTGCCACGCACCGTCGCTTCTAACCAGGAGTCCGCCATGAGCTATCGCGAAGCCAGGGAGCTGGCGTTCCTCCGCCAGGCGCTGCGCGACCGGTTGATCGCGCACGACGTCGCCGGCGCGGTCATCCCGCTGGGACGGCTGCGCGAGGTCGCCGCCGCCGAGAGCGCCGATCACGAGCTGCGCGCGGAGTACGAGCGCTGGGCGTTCCGCTTCGAGCTGCTCGCGGCCTGAGCGGTTCGCCAGCTCACATTCCGTCGCAGGGCAGCGGATCCGTGCAGACCTTGAGCGTCAGGTCGTAGTTGTTCTCGGTCGCGTCGGCCGACTGCACCTGGACGATGTAGGAGCCGACGGCGAGCCGGTTCTGGATCTCGACGCGCACGACCTGCGGCGTGCCGGCCACCGGGGCGCCGCTCGCGACCGGCGCGCCCGACGAGGTGAGCACGTTGAGGGACAGCGGCGTGCGGTTGGCGACGCCCGACACCGTCGCCTCGAAGTTGAGGCCGTTCACGTTGATGTCGAAGCGATAATGGTCGCGATCCCCCGTCGGGCACACGGCGAGGCCGACGAGCGAGTACGTCTGCATCGTTGGGATCGGCGTGACGAACGCGTTCATGATGTCGTTGTTCGGCTCGATCGACGAGTCGTTGGCGCACTGGAAGCTGCCGCCCGGCGCGTCGACGTCGTCGTCGCTCGCCGACTTCTCGCACACCTCGTTGGTGTCCGAGTACGTCACGCACGTGTAGCCCTCGGGGCAGCGCGGCTCGTCGGAGCCGCACTCGAAGGGCTGGCTGCCGAGGTCGGGGTCGTAGGGGTTACATGCGGCGAGCGAGGCGATCGCGAGGCCGACGGGGACTGCAAGGAGAAGCGTGCGCATGACGAGCCTCAGAAACGCAGCGCGGCAGCGCCGCCGACAAAGTCCTCACCGACGACGGGCGCGGCGACGATCGAGCGGAGGCCTTTTTGCGCCGAGAGCTTCTTCTCGCCGGCCTTCTCCGCCTTCACTTCCTTGTACCAGTACCAGGCCGCGACGCCGGTGGCGCCGAGCCCGACCGCGAACGTGAGCCGGCTGACGAGCTCGTTGCGCTTGCCCGCGAGCTCGATCGCCTTGCGATCGGAGTTGAAGCTCTTGCACGGCGGCGTGTCCGGCGCCGTGCACTCGTCGTTGTCGTTGGAGAGCGCGGCCTCGGCCTCGAGGGTCGACGACATGTTCGCGGCGAGCAGATAGAACGTGAGCGAGATGCTCATCATGCCGACGGCCGAGCCGGTCGCGATCCACTTGCCGCGCCCGAACTTGGTCGAGCCGACCTCGGTCCAGCCGCCC
>JAIOII010000769.1 GCA_019912685.1 Kofleriaceae bacterium | reverse complement strand
CGCGTTCCCGGTGCCGCCGCTCGACGAGGGTGAGCTCGTCGACGGCGTGCGCGTGTTCCGCCTGCGGCTCGAGACCGGCAGCGTCGAGTGGGTGAGCGGCTTCCCGACCGCCACCTATGGCGCGAACGGCGCGTTCCTCGGCCCGTCGCTTCACTTCCGCCGCGGCGAGCGCGTGCGCATCGAGGTCACCAACGCGCTCGAGGTGACGACGACCCTGCACTGGCACGGCATGGAGGTGCCGTCGGCGAGCGACGGAGGGCCCTATCAGACGATCGCCGCCGGCGCGACCTGGGTCGCGGAGCTCGACGTCACCCAGCGGGCGATGACGGCCTGGTACCACCCGCACCAGATGCACGAGACCGCGCGTCACGTCTACATGGGCATCGCCGGCGTGATCGTCGTCGACGACGACGCGCAGGCCGTCGAGCTGCCGTCGACCTACGGCGTCGACGATCTGCCGCTCGTGATCCAGGACCGGCGGTTCGCTGCCGACGGCACGCATCCGTACTCGCCGGGGCACACGCCGGCGATGCACGACATGATGGCGGGCCTGCGCGGCGAGACCATGCTGGTCAACGGCGTGCGCCAGCTCCGCGGCGTCGTGCCGCGCGGGCTGGTCCGCCTGCGCGTGCTCAACGGCTCGAACGCGCGCGCCTACAACCTCGGCTTCGGCGACGGGCGCAGCTTCGTCCAGATCGCCGGGGACGGCGGGCTCCTCGCGGCGCCCGTGACCACCACGCGCATGCTCCTGGCGCCGGGCGAGCGCGCGGAGCTGCTGGTCGACTTCGGCGGCGACGCTCCCGGCGCCACGGTGGCGCTCGCCAGCTACTCCGGCGAGGTCTTCTCCCAGCTCTTCACCGGGACCATGGGCGGTAACGTCGCCGACGCGCTCGATCGCACCACCTTCGAGCTCATGACGTTCGAGGTCGGCGCGGCGCCGGCGACGTCGCTGACGCCGCCGACCACGCTGCCGCCGATCGAGCGCCTGACCGCCGACCAGGCGACGGTCGTACGCCCGATCGTGCTCTCGATGACCGGCCCGTCGGTGGCGATCAACGGCGCGCGCATGACCGAGCTCGGCGACGCGGTGCCGGCGGCGATCAACTTCCGGATCCCCAACGGCACGGTGGAGCGGTGGGACGTGTCCAACGACTCGTTCATGTTGCACCCGCTGCACCTGCACAACCGCCACTTCCAGATCCTGGACATCGACGGGCAGCCACCGCCCATCCACCTCGCGGGCTGGAAGGACACCGTCCTGGTCGCGCCCGGCCAGGTCGTGCGCCTCATGGTGCGCTTCGACGGCACCAGCAACGCCACCCTCCCGTACATGTTCCACTGCCACATCCTCGAGCACGAGGACATGGGCATGATGGGGCAGTTCTACCTCGTCGACCCGTGACCGCCGCGGCGGCCGCGCTTCAGTGGCAGTTCTCGAACGAGACCTCGCCCTTCAGCTTGTAGCCCTGCGCCTCGCAGTCGAGGACGGCCTTGCCCTGGACGTTCTTGACGTCGTTCACCGTCGAATTCTGGTCGGAGAGCGAGAGGCTGCCGCACTCGATGCCGAGCTCGGTGCCGACGGCCGCGTCCTTGGGGAACACGATCACGCCCATCTTGCCGGTCGGGGTGACGCCCAGGCGCAGCCGCATGCCGTTCGACGCCGACAGCTCGACGCCGCGGAAGCCGTGGATGATGCCGTTGCGGCACGAGTTGAAGCCGACCTTCTCGCCGTTCACCTCCACGGTGCCGCTGAGCTTGTTGCTGCAGAAGCACGAGCCCCAGAGGGCCATGAACACGGTCGGGATGAGCCAGGGTCTCCGCATGGCCCGATGATAACACCGGCCGCGTTCAGCCGATGACGGCGCCGTTGGCGCGCTTCGCCGAGCCGTTCTTGAGCAGCGTCAGCGCCGGGACCACGATCAGCGCCGCGGTCACGCACGAGACCTCGCCGATGAGCGACGCGATGCCGAACGACCTGATCGCGAGGTTCTCGCTCACGAGGAGCGAGCCGTAGCCGATCATCGTGGTCAGCGAGCACACGAACACCGACGCGCCCGCCGAGCGCAGCATCTGCTTGGCGTTGAGCGTCATGCCGTCCTGCGGGTGCGCGATGTTGATCGCGTAGTCGACGCCCAGGCCGAGCGTGATCGGCAGCGCGACGAAGTCGAGGAAGTTCACGCGCACGTCGAGGAGCGCGCACAGCGCCACCAGGCCGACCGCGCCCACCGCCGTCGCGGCCAGGGTGGCGAAGGACTTGCGGAGGCCGCCGCCGATGACGGCGACGAGCAGGATGAGGCCGAGCGCCGCCGCCAGGGTCACGCGCGGCGCGTCGCGCTCGATCGCGTTGATGATGTCGGCGAAGATCACGCTCGAGCCCGAGGTCGTCACGATCTCGCCGCCGCCGAGGTCGACCTTGCGCACCGCCTCGGCGAAGCGGATGAGCTCGCGCCCGTCCCACTCGTCGATGCTCGGGCCCGGGCGCACGGAGATGAGGAGGCCCACGCGGTTGTCGCGCTCGCGCAGGCGGCCGAGCACCGCCGGCGAGAGCTTCTCGGCGTCGATCGTCGGCAGCTCCTCGGGCGGCGGTGGCTTCAGCTCGTCGAGCGCGGCGCGGTCCGCGTCCTCGAGCGCCTCGAGCGCGTCGTCCTCGAGCAGCTCGCGGATCTTGCCGAGCACCTCGCGCTTCTTCGCCTGCTCCTCGACGGGCGGCGCCAGGTCGAGGACCGAGCGGATGTCGCCGAGGATGCGGTCCTCCGGCGGCTTGCCCGCGTCGATCTTCTCGAGCGCCGCGACGACGCGCGGCACCTGGTCGGCGCGGTCGACCGCGATGAACGTCGCGCCCGAGATCCCCTTGCCGAACGCCTTGTCGCTCTTCGCCAGCCACGCGCGGCTGACCTCGGCGGACGGCGTGTCGGCGCGCAGGTTGCGCAGGTCGTACTCGAACGGGTCGGCGGCGACGTAGCGGTACGAGATCCACAGGCCCACGCAGGTCACGGCGACGACGCCCATCGTGACGACGATCGGATGCTTGAAGCCGAGCAGCCAGCCCTGGAAGCGGCCGAGGAGCTCCTTGCTCGGCGCCATCGGCCTGGGCGCGAAGCGCAGGACGAGGATCGGGATGAGGGCGTACGTCGCGATCCAGCACAGGGGCATGCCCGTCGAGCCGATGATCGCGAAGTCGGCGAAGCCCTTGAAGTCGGTGACGGCGAGCGCGCCGTAGGCGACGACCGCGGCGAGCGACGCGACCAGCGTCGGCCGCACCGTCCCGTGCACCGCGACGATCATCGCCTTCTCGGCGTCCATGCGGGTGCGCTCGGCGTTGTAGCGGGCGATGAGGAAGATGCCGTAGTTGACGCCGTTGCCCGCGACGATCGCGCCGAGGAACGCGGTCGCCGCGTTGAGGTGCCCGACGGTCAAGGCCGCCGCGCCCAGCGACGCGGCCGTGCCGACGATGAGCACCGCCATCAGGATCACGAACAGGCGCAGCGACCGGAAGAAGAGGAGGAGGACCGCCGGCACCAGGATGATCGTGATGAGCGCCGACAGGATGACGCCGCGCAGGAGCGCGTGGTGCTCGATGAGCGTCTCCTCGACGCCGCCGGTGATGCCGATCTCGACGCCGGGGTGCGCGCGCTCGAGCTCGGCCCGCTCCGCCGCGAGCGCGGCGACGAGCCGGTCGCCCTTGGCGACGTCGGTGCGCGGGAACGCCGAGCGCACGACGACGAGCTGCAGCGTCCCGTCCTTCGAGATGAAGCCGTTGCGCTCGAAGCGCTCCTTGATGTCGCGCCACTTGGTGCGCAGGTCCTCGAGCTCCTGCTCGCCGGCGGCGGGCTCGCCGGCGGCCGCGTCGTCCTCCTCGTCGAGGTCGATGAACAGCGGGTTGGCCTCGAGCTTGGCGGCGTCGATCCGCTGCTGCAACGCATCGCGCGCCTGCTCCAGGTCGGCGAGCGGCGCGAGCATGTGCAGGTTGGCGCGCAGGAACTCGCGCAGCTCCTTGTCGTCGTCCTCGACCGCCGAGACCAGGTCGCCGGGCAGGGCGCGCGCCCGGGCCGCCATCGCCGCCGCGACCTGGGCCCGCGCCGCCGGGTCCGTGGACTCGACCAGGACGAGCACCGTGTCCTGCGCGACCACGCGATCCTGCAGCCGGCGCAGGTCGCGCACCGACGGCGCGTCCTCGGGCAGGAGCGCGGCGAAGTCGGCGCGCAGCGGCAGCTTGAACGCGATGAGGTAGACGGAGACCAGGAAGACGACGGCGCTCGCCGACACGACCCAGACGGGGTGGCGCAACAGCCAGCGCACCCAGCTTGTCGAACGACGTGGGCTCATCGAAAGGAGTGTCTATCCCAAACCCGAGGCCTCAAGGCAAGGCCGTTACTTGTGATCGGGCAGCTCCGGCTCCCCGCGCGCGTCGTCGCGCCACGCCTGGAACGAGGGCAGGGCCTGGACCGCGGCCACGTAGGCCTGGCTGACCTCGTCCATGGGCACGTGGTAGGTGGTGAACCGGGTGGTCACGGGTGCGAAGAACGCGTCCGCGATCGTGAAGGTCCCGAACAGGAACGGACCGCCCTTCGCGCGCGCCCGGGCCTCGCGCCAGATCTCCATCACGCGGGCCGCCTCGGCGAGCGCCTCCGGAGTGTGGCCCACTCCCGGCCGTGACCCGAGGAGGTCCATCGTCATGTGCGTGCGCAGGGCGGGGAAGCCCGCGTGCATCTCGGCGACGATCGCGCGCGCCCGCGCCCGCGCCGCCCGGTCGGCGGGCCATAGCCCGGCGTCGGGGAAGAGCTCGTTCACGTACTCGCAGATCGCGAGCGAGTCGTGCACCCACAGGTCGCCGTGGCGCAGGACCGGCACGCGCCCGGCCTTGTTGATCGCGAGGATGTTCCGCTGCGTGTCGGGCTCGTCGAGGTGGATCACCTGCGTGCGGAACGGCGCGCCGGTCGCGGCGAGCGCCAGGTACGGCCGCAGCGACCACGACGAGTAGCGCTTGTTGCCGACATGGAGGAGGAGCTCCGTCATGGCGCGGAGCCTACGTCACGAGTGGCATCGGGGCGAGGAACGCCGTCTTCAGACGACGGTAGTCGCCGCGCAGGGGCACGCCGGCGCGCGCGAGCCAGGCGAGCACGCGCGGCGACTCGAAC
>JAIOII010000075.1 GCA_019912685.1 Kofleriaceae bacterium | reverse complement strand
GCGCCGTCGTCGCGCTCGCGCACCGCAAGGGCGCGACCTGGTACGTCGCGCTCGTCGACGGCAAGGAAGCCGCGTTCGACCGGCGCGGCGCCCAGCTCGGCACCGCGATCGACAGCTTCACCGTCCCCGGCGTCGAGAAGGAGTCGTTCGCCGGCAAGACCGCGCACCCCCTCGACGCCGCGCGCCTCGCCGAGCTCGAGACGTTCATCGAGGAGGCGCGGGTCGCCACCGGCGTCCCCGGCGTGGCGATCGCGATCGTGCAGGGCGGCAAGATCGTCTACGAGAAGGGCTTCGGCGTGCGCGAGCTGGGCAAGAAGGCCGCGGTGACGCCGAACACGCGCTTCATCATCGGCTCGATCGGCAAGTCGCTCACGACGCTCATGACCGCGCGCCTGGTCGACGCCGGCAAGCTCGGCTGGGACACGCCCGTCGTCGAGGTGCTGCCGTCGTTCGCGCTCGGCGACGAGGCGACGACCCGCGCCGCCCGGATGCGCCACACGTCGTGCGCGTGCACCGGCATGCCGCGCCAGGATCTCGAGTTCGTCTTCGAGGGCAACACCACCGAGGAGGCGCGCCTCGCCAGCATGGCGACGATGAAGCCGACGACGAAGTTCGGCGAGACCTTCCAGTACGCGAACCTGATGGTCGCGGCGGGCGGCTTCGCGGCGGCGCACGCGTACGCGCCGAAGCTGAAGCTCGGCCCGGCCTACGACAAGGCGATGCGGGAGCTGGTCTTCGAGCCGCTCGGCATGAAGGCGTCGACCTACGACTTCAAGGCGGTCGCCCGGACCGAGCACGCGAAGCCGCACCCCACCGACGCGTACGGCAAGCCGACGCCGGTGGCGATCACGGACGAGCTGTGGGTCCACCCGATCCGTCCCGCCGGCGGCCTGTGGTCGACGGTGCACGACATGGCGCGCGTCCTCCTCCTCGAGCTCGGGCGCGGCAAGCTCGACGGCAAGCAGCTCGTCGGCGAGGCGGCGCTCCTGGCGCGCCGCGAGCCGCAGGTGAAGATCTCCGACGACGAGAGCTACGGCCTCGGCCTCGTCGTGTCGAGGTCGCTCGGCATCACGATGATCGAGCACGGCGGCGCGACCGGCGGCTTCGGCTCGTCGATGTTCTTCCTGCCCGACCACGACGTCGGCGTGATCGTCCTGACCAACAAGGGCGGCGGCGGCCTCCTGGCCGGCGCGGTGACCCGCCGCCTGCTCGAGCTCCTGTTCGACGGCCGTCCCGAGGCCGCCACCGATCTCGCCAGCGCGCTCGCCAACCAGGAGACGGCCCGCGCCGAGCAGCTGAAGCGGATCGAGGCGCCCCCGCCCGCGGACTGGTTCGCGCCGCTCGCCGGCACGTGGAGCGCGCCGGGCCTCGGCACGATCGTGCTGCGCACCGACAAGAAGGCCGCCGTGCTCGACGCCGGCGAGTGGAAGGTGACCGTCGGCAAGAAGACCGAGCTCGACGGCACCGTCAAGCTCGTCTCGGTGAGCGGCCTCGCCGTCGGGGTCGAGCTCATCCCGCGCGAGCAGGACGGCGCCACCGTGCTCGTGCTGGAGGACTACCAGCGCGAATACGTCTTCACGAAGACGAAGTAGGCGCCGGGAGTGCCAGGGGCCGTGGCCTGCGCCCGTCGTCAGGGACGACGGTCCTGGCCACCGCGGTTGCCGGCGACGTGAGTGGTTCGACAACCGGGGTTCGATCTCGCACCCTTGGCGCGCGCCGCCGCTGGCGCGCCCCGTGCTTACGGCGCGGACCATGTTCCGCACCGCCGCGAAGATCATCAGCGCCACCTGCCTCGTGACCGGCGTCACCGCCTGTGTCGACGAGGGCGACCACAAGCCCGACGAGAGCGACGTCAAGCAAGAGCCCAGCGGCAAGGACGACGCCTGGGGACCGCAGGACGCGCCGAGCATCTTCACGGCCGACCTCGCGTACGGCATCTCGGAGCTCCCGATGACCGGCGAGGCCGCGGCCGTCCCGTGGGCCGGCAGCTACTGGCCGGTGTACGAGGACAGCATCAACTTCAAGTGGGACGGCGCGAACAGCGAGTCGGCGGCGGCGAAGTACGGCCGCGCGTTCGGCGTCACCGACGTCGAGGGCGCGGTCTCGCGCAACCACGGCATCGAGAACAACCGGTCGCGGACGGCGTGCACCACGCACTCGCAGTGCGACAGCAAGATCGGCGAGCGGTGCGCGATCCGCACCGGCCAGACGTCGGGCTTCTGCATCCCGACGTGGTGGGGCATCTGCCACGCCTGGGCGCCGGCCTCGATCCTCATCCCCGAGCCCAAGTACCCGGTGACCCAGAACGGCGTCACCTTCAAGGTGCAGGACATCAAGGCGCTCGTGACGCTCGCGTACAACAGCACGAGCAGCAAGTTCGTGTCGCTGCGCTGCAACGCCGACGCCGAGTCGAACGCGATCAACTTCGACGAGTACGGCCGGCCGACGCTGCCCTCGTGCGACGACACCAACGCCGCGACGTACCACCTCCTGCTCACCAACTACCTCGGCCTGCGCGGGCTGTCGTTCGTCGAGGATCGCACGTACGACGACGAGGTCTGGAACCAGCCGCTGCGCGGCTACCGCATCACCAAGCAGACGCAGGTCGACGCGGCCACCGCCAACCGGCTGGTCGGCGTGACCACGACCGGCGGCACCACGGTCAACCGGAGCGGGTCGGTCGCGGCGAGCGCGTGGTCGCACCAGGGCGCGTTCCCGGTGACCGCCGGCAGCCCGGCGGTCGTGGCGATGTCAGGCACCGGCGACGCCGACCTCTACGTCAGCTTCGGCGCCGAGCCGACCGCGTCGAGCTACGCGTGCCGCCCCTACACCGGCGTCTCGGAGGAGCGCTGCGAGCTCACCGTCCCCGCCGGCGCGACCCAGATGTTCGTCTCGGTCAACGGCTACAGCGCGAGCACGTTCGAGCTGGCGATCACCACCGGCGGCGCGGTGCCGAGCGACTACCAGTTCAACCCGCTCGCGCGGACGTTCTACGACGTCGCGATCGAGGTCGACTACATCGGCGAGTCGCCGTCGAGCCGCGACGGCAACCTGGGGTCGACGATCGACCAGTACACCCACACCGATCGCTACACCTACGTGCTCGAGGTCGACGCCGCGGGCAAGATCATCGGCGGTGAGTGGACCGGCGCGTCCAAGACCGCGCACCCCGACTTCCTGTGGCTGCCCACCGGCGTGCGCGGCAGCTCGGTCGCCGGCGGCAAGATCACGTACGCGAACGTCAAGGCGCTCCTCGACGCGTCGCTCGTCGCGCCCGGCGACAACACCGGCGGCGAGGAGAAGACGGCCGAGGACAGCGGCACCCTCGCCCGCAGCACCTGGAAGCACCTCGGCCCGTTCAACGTCGCCGCCGGCAAGACGCTCACCGCGACCCTGTCCGGCACCGGCGACGTCGACCTCTACGTGCGCAAGGGCGGGACCCCGAGCCTGACCGCGTACGACTGCCGCCCGTACCGCAACGGCTCGAGCGAGGAGTGCACGATCGTCGGCCCCGGCGCGGTCTACGTCTCGATCAACGGCTACGCCGCGAGCAGCACGTACGACCTGGCGATCCGCTACACCGAGGGCGGCGGCACCGGCCCGTCCGAGCCCCCGCCGTCGGAGGTCACGCACCTCAACACGTCGGGCAGCGTCACCACCGGCGAGATGAAGGCGTTCTCGCTCGTCGTGGTCGCCGGCCGCAAGATCGTCGTGCGCACGACGTCGTCGTCCGACGTCGACCTCTACGTCCAGATGGGCGCGGCCCCGACGACGAGCGCGTACCTCTACCGCGGCTACACGGCGTCGGGCAACGAGACCATCACGCTCACGCCGTCGTCGAGCGGCCGCCTCCACATCGGCGTCCACGGCTACGCGGCCGGCAGCTTCACGCTCCGCACCGCCGACAACTGACGGCGACGCACGCTCGACTCGATTCGCACGCCGGCCCGCGCCGGCGTGTCGTCGTTTTCGGGTCAGCGGTAGGTGCCCGAGCCGCCGATGCCCGAACCGCCGATGCCGCCGTAGCCCGGCGCCTCGGTGCCGAGCGACGAGCCGACGCCGTTGTCGCGCGAGGTCGCGCCCATCGACTCGGCCTTGCGCTCGATCCGCTGCGTCACGTCCGACGCGCGGGTCTTCGCCCGGTCGAGCAGGTCGCGCGCTTGCCCGAACAGGCGCTCGCGACGGGACTTGTTCTGCAGGTACGCAACGCCGGCGACGGCGCTGCCGAGGAGGAAGAGCTTCTTGAACGTCATGGGGTCGGGTCGAGCAACGACCATGCCGCGCCGCCGTGGCGCGACGGCCTTTCCTCGCCGGATCGTACGGGCGGTGAAGCCGCGCCGGTGCGCTCGCTGTAGCAGCGACGCGCGCGCGTCGGCGCATCCGCGGCTCCTCAGGCGAACGGGCGGCGATATCGCGCGTTCACGAGCAGCAGGCCGGCGTAGGCGATGAGCCCCGCCGCGACGACGGGCAGGAGGATCGTCCCGAGCGGCGCGTGCGCGAGCTCGCGCAGCGCCGCGGCCGTGCCTCGGGCCTTGGAGGGGTCGGTGTCGAGGCCGGCCTGGATGAAGAACCAGCCGATGATCGGGAACACGATCCCGCGCGCGCCGAGGCCGAGCTTGCCGAACCGCACGGCCCACGTGCGATGGGACGGCGGCATCTCGCGCTGATCGAGCTCGTCGGTGAAGCGCTCCGTGACCGCGCGCCAGATCTGGTAGACGCCGACGCCGCACATGATCACTCCCGCGCCGACGAACAGCCACCTCCCGCCCGGCTCGACGAGCGCCCGCGCCAGCCAGCTGCGGTGGCCGTCGGGAGTGCCGGTCAACGTCTGGAACGCCGTGACGGCCAGGAGCCCGTGCACGATGCCGCTCGTCACCGCGCCGGCGCGCTGCAGGAGGCCGAAGAGGCCGTGCTTGCCCCGCGGATTCGCGATCGCGTCGACGAAGCGCCAGGCGGCGTAGCAGACGAGCCCGACCCCGAGCGCGAGGAGGAGCAGCTTGCCGAACGGCTGGATCTCGACCTTCTTCGCGACGTCTTCCTTGTCGAGGAAGCCGCCGCCGTTGCCCATCCCGAACTGGAGGGCGTATCCACCGATGATCCCGTAGACGACCGCCTTGGCCACCAGCCCGCCCCTGCCGATCCGGTCGACCCACGTCAATGTGGACGGGCTCACGGCGACTTCGACGTTGGCCACTCGCACGAAGGACCGGAGTGCAATAAACATGTCAGGGTAGCGCCCTGTTGTCGGAACCCTCACCTGCTGTCGCCGAATCGGCCGCGGATCCGGTCGATGACGAGCTCGCCGCGGTCGGCGCGGTGCTCGTGGAGGACCGCGTCCTGCGCCGCATCATCAAGCGGCACCGCGACATCCCGGGGCTCGGCCTGCAGGTGCCCCACGCCACCTCGTACTCCCTGCCGCGCGCCGCGCTCGGTGCGCTGGTGGAGCCCGGTGAGCTGCCGGGCGCGCTCGACCGCCTGCCCGAGCGGGTCGCGGTCC
>JAIOII010000768.1 GCA_019912685.1 Kofleriaceae bacterium | reverse complement strand
CGCGGCGAGCTCGCCGAGCTGGCGCGGCTCGGCGTCGACGTCGCGAAGAACGCGGCCGCGCGGGCGCGGCGGCGCGTGCGCGGCAGCTGACTAACGGGCGCTCGCGCCCTTCCACCAGACCGCGACCCACTCGGTGTCGCGGTAGCGGAAGCTCGTCTTCTGCGCGCCGGGCATGGCCATGCACTCGGCCTCGACCTTGCGGGCCGCCGGCGCGAAATAGGTGACCAGGCAGTGCTTGCCGAGCGCGTCGATCGTCGCGAGGAACTTCGCGCGGTCGCTCATGTAGTAGATGACCTCGCACGCCGTGACGAGGTCGAAGCGGCCGCGCTCGTCCGCCCAGGGCATCGCATGGATGTCGCCGGCGGCGAAGGTGGCGCCGGGCACGCGGCGGCGCGCGCGCTCGATCGCCCTGGGCGAGACGTCGATGCCGGTGAGGGCCTCGCACACGTCGAGCAGCGCCTCGCTCTGGTGGCCCTCGCCGCAGCCGATCTCGAGGAGCGTGCCGACGCGCGGCGCGATGCGCTCGCGGATGACCTGGTTGGTCTCGGCGAAGCGGTGGCGCTCCTGCGCGGAGTCCATGTGCCAGGGGTCGGGCACGCTGTACGCGAGATCGAGGCGATCATGCGCGTCGTTCTGGCGTACGCCGCGGAGCGCGTACTTCATCCAGGTGCGACGGACGAGCTGCTTGACCCGGGAGCGGAGGTGGAAGGGCGTCATTGGCGCTGGTAACCGAGCTGGGGGATGGCGAGCTGCGCGAGGAACATGTCGTCGGTGATCGTGCGATCGAGCGCGAGGCGCCCGACGTCGAGGTGATCGAGCTTCTTCCACAGCGGCACGACGCCGCTCGCGTTGGTGAGGCCGCAGCGGTAGCCGGCGGCGGCGACCGCGGCGCGCACCTTCGGGTACGGCGCGATCGTGCGGCCGACCGGGTACGCGATCACGCGCGGCGGCCGGCCGACCTCGCGGGCGAGATCGGCGCGCGCGCCGTCGAGCTCGTCGCGCAGGCCGTCGTCGTCGAGCGTCTGCAGGACGCGGTGCCCGCGCGAGTGCGACTCGATGTCCATGCCGGCGTCGCGCAGCTGCCGGATCTCGTCCCACGTCATGATCAGCTCGTCGGCGAGCCGGCGCTCGACCTCGCGCGTCCACGCGACGCCGGCGGCGGCCGCGACCTCGGTCAGGTAGCGCTCGAGCTCGAGCCCGCGCTCGTCCTTGATCACCGCGACCAGCGCGGCGCGCGCCGCGGCGCGGTCGCCGAGCTCGACGGTCATCGGCCGCGGGTACGTCAGCTCGAGCCGCGGGCGGTCGCTCGCCGCGACGACGTACGCGATGCGGTCCCACCAGTAGACGCGGCGCTCGGTGACGAAGCTCGTGGCGATGAAGAACACCGCGCGCAGGCCGAGGTCGCGCAGGACCGGCAGCGCGACGTCGAGGTTCGAGCGGTAGCCGTCGTCGAACGTGACGAGGCACGGGTTGGGCGGCAGCCTCGCGCCGTCGAGCCCCGCGAGCAGCTCGTCGACGCCGATCGCCGTGAAGTGACGCTTCACCAGCTCCATGTGGCGGCGGAACTGCGCCGGCGTCACGTCGGCGACGTCGGGATCGAAGCGGTAGTCCGGCCCCGGATCGCAGACGTGGTGGTAGGTCAGGATCGACAGGACGGGCAGCCGCAGCCGGGCGCGCGCGGCGAGGATCGCGGTCGTTCCGCCGGCGCGGCGGAGCAAGGAGGCGAGCTGTTCACGGCGTGCCATCGCGTGGACGCGCCACCATATCAGAATCGCCACGAGCGTACGGGTACCGGACAGGCAGGCCGCCATGTCGCCACCGACGACACTCGCGGCGCGCGCGGCGTGTGGGAGTTCGCGCACTTCCGGCCGCCCGCGCCCGGCCCGCTGGTTGCTGGAGGCGGGGCCATGCGCGCGCTCGCGGCGATCGTGGTGTCCCTGGCGATGACGGTGGCCGGATGCGGCCTCGAGACCGAGGCGCTCGACGGCGAGGACGACGACCTCGCCGAGGTCGAGGGCGACGACCCGGCAGCGACCGAGGACGGCAAGGACGACAGCGCGACCCGGCTGCCGCTCCGCTTCCTCCCCGGCGAGCTGTTCCTGCCCACGGCGCGGATCCAGGACGAGGTCCGGCGCGTGTTCCGCACCGAGGCCGCCCTCGAGGCGGCGCTCGGCATCGAGAACCCGGGCATCGACTTCGCGCGCGAGTGGGCGGTCTTCTACACGCCGGGCCTGGCGCGCACGGATCTGTTGCCCGGCTTCATGGCGCGCATCGATACCGTGCGCGTCTCGTCGACCGGGCTCACGATCATGGTGACGACGTCGCTCGAGCAGAACGGCGACTGCGCGCCGCGCCGCTCGCGCCCGTTCCTGCTCGTCGCCGTGCCCCGGCCGGCGACGCCGCCGCCGTACACGCGCTTCTACCGCAACGACCGCACGCGCTCGTGCCCGACCGACGTCACGTACCTCGACGGCGTCGCGTTCACCGCCGCGCAGCTCGCCGCGTCCCTGCGCGCCGCCAACCTCGCGACCGACGCGCAGCTCGGCGCGGCCGGCATCACCGGCACGCAGCGCTCGATCATCACCGGCGGCCGCACGTGGCCGAGCCTCGCGCTCGTCGCGAGCACGTCTGGCATTGGCGCGACCACGATGACGAAGCTGCGCACGCTCGGAGATTCCTTCTAGACTCTGCACGTGACGTACCGCGACGACGCCGACGCCCTCTACGCGCGCAACCAGGCCCTCGAGCACGATCTGAAGCGGCTCGAGGCCGAGCTCGAGGCGGCGCGCCAGGGCCGGGCGCGCGCGCGCAACCCCGACTCGTGGCTCGGCGGGCTCGTCGCGCGCCTGCCGTCGGCCGAGCAGGACCTCGTCGTCGAGCTCGTCGGGCTGCTCGTCACGCGGCGCGACTATCCGAGCCTCGAGGGCGTCGCCGCCGACAGCCTCGAGCCGCTCGTCACGCGCCTGCGCGCGCTGTTCAGCGCCCGCGGAACTGTCCCGGGCGCCGCGCCGTGAAGGCGCGCAGCCCTTCCTGCACGTCCTCGGTGCCCATGAGCGGGACCAGGTCGGACATGAGGCGCGCGGCCGCGGCGTGCTCGGCGTTCGGGATCGCCGCGCGCGACGACGCGAGCGTGGCGTAGACGCCGAGCGGCGCCTGCGCCGCGACGAGCTCGGCCATCGCGGCGGCGATCGTGACCTGCTCGCCGTGCGGCACGACCTCCTGCACCATGCCCATCCGGTGCGCCTCGGTCGCCGGGAACTCGTCACCGGTGAGCAGCCAGCGCATCGCGTTCGACCAGCCGACCTCGCGCGGGAAGCGGAGCGTCGCGCCGCCGACCGGATAGATGCCGCGCTTGATCTCGATCTGCGCGAAGCGCGTGCTCTCGGCCGCGACGCGGATGTCGGTCGCGAGCAGGAGCTCGATGCCGATCGTCAGGCAGATGCCCTGCACGGCGGCGATCACCGGCTTGGAGACGCGCTTGCCCGTGAGGCCCAGGGGATCGATGCCGTCGTCGGGGATCGCCCACGCGCCCGACTGGAACACGGGGATCCACGACGGCAGGTCGAGCCCGCCGGTGAAGTGGTCGCCGTGCGCGAAGAGGACGGCGCAGCGCAGCTCGGGATCGCGCTCGAGCTCGCCGTAGGCGCGACACAGGTCGTCCCACATCGCGAGATCGAACGCGTTGCGCTTGGCAGCGCGATCCAGGCCGATGAGCAGCACGTGGCCGCGCCGCTCGCGAGTGACTTTTCCCGTGCTCATACCCGACCCTACCTCCCGTTGCCGTGTCCGCGTGGCGCGCGGTCCGTGTCGCGACGCCCACGCTCCCCGCCAAGCGCCCGCCGCGGCTCGGGTTTCGTCATGGCACCGCCGGTGCAATCGGCCACGGTATGAGGAAGCTCCGGTTTGCCCTGGTCACCGCCGCCCTGGCGCTCGCGGCGTCGCCGGCCGCAGCAGCCCCGCGGCTCACGCTCGTCGAGGGTGAGCGCGAGCCGGCGGGCGCGCGCACCGCCGTCGGTGACGCGGAGCTCGCGAAGCTGCGCGCCGCGGTCGCCGCCGCACCCGACGATCGCGC
>JAIOII010000767.1 GCA_019912685.1 Kofleriaceae bacterium | reverse complement strand
CGCCCGGCGCGAGCGCGCGACCGGCAAGCCCGCCGGCGCCGGCCGCGCGCTCTTCCGTCACGTCATCGCCGTGCTCCGCGCGCAGGCAGATCGCCATTCGCCCGGCGTGGGGTAGCCTCCCGCATGAAGAGCGTCGCGGTCGAAATGGGAGCGCAGGTGTACCTGGACGAGGGCGGCGAGGTCGTCGGCGCCGTCCGCGCGGTCGCCCCGGACCACATCCTCGTGTTCATCGAGGGTGCGGGCGACTTCGTCGTCAAGGGGCCCGGCGTGCGCGCATCGCATCACGGCAAGGTGATCCTCGATCCCGAGAACGTGGATCCGCAGCTGGTCGAGGCCGCCCGGCACGCGCACGAGCACGAGACCGAATAACGCAGCCGTCGCGCGCACCTGGCGAGGGAATTGCACCGTGGGAGGCGTGCGGATGCGCACGCCGGCCCTGTTCATCTCGATCCTCGCGACGGTCACCGCATGTGGTGCGCGCGCGCGCCCGGTTGCGCCCGGAGAGACCGCGGTGGGCGACATCCGGCTCTCCGGCGCGGCGTCGGTCGACGATGACGACCTCATCGACGGGCTCGGGCTGACCCACGCGCGCGAGACCGGACAGCCCTTCGCCCGCTTCCTCGTCGGGCTCGATCGCCGCCGCGTGCGCAGCTTCTACGTCCGGCGCGGATTCTTCGCGGTCGAGGTCGAATCCGACGTCGAGCGGCGCAAGAACCGCGCAGATGTCACGTTCGCGATCGACGAGGGGCCGCGCGCCCGCCTGGCGCGGGTCGTCGTCGAGGGGCTGCCCGAGGGCGTCCCGGTCGGAAGGGTGCGGAGGCAGATCCCGATCGCGGACGGCGACCCGTTCGACTACGAGCAGTACGAGCTCGCGCTGCCCGACGTCGTGAACGAGCTGCAGCAGCACGGCTACGCGTACGCCCGGGTCAACGGCATGGTGATCGCGGACGCCGAGCGCAACGAGGCGGTCATCCGGCTCGACGTGGCGCCCGGGCCGCTGGCGCGCTTCGGCACGATCACGATCGACGGCGTCCCGCCGGGGCTCGGCGGCGCCGTGGCGGCGCGCGTCGACGTGCGCTCGGGCGCGCGCTACTCGGTGAAGGCGATCGAGAGCACCCGCGCCGCGCTCTACGAGCTCGGCCGCTTCGGGCTCGTACGGGTCGAGGCGGATCGCGATCGCGACGCGGTCGTCGACGTGCTGGTCCATGTCGAGGAGGCGCCGCGCCACGAGCTGCGGCTCGGCGGCGGCGTCGGCGCGGATCCCGTCTCGTACGAGGTGCGCGGGCGCGCGTCGTACGGCGTGGCCGCCTGGCCGTGGCCGCGGACCACGGCGCGCGCGGAGCTGCGCCCCGCCTTCGTCCTGCAGCGCGGCGGCGACGAGGTCGCGCCGCGGATCGACGCGACGGCGACGCTCGACCGCATCGATCTCTTCTATCCGCGTTTCGGCGGCACCGCCGAGGCGAGCTTCTCGTACCACGCGGTCGAGGCGTACACGAGCTACGGACCGCGCGCGCGGCTCACCGCGCGTACGCCAACCTACGGGCGCATCGTGCAGGCGACCGCCGGCTGGCAGCTCGGCGCGGTCAGCTACCGCGACGTCTCGCCGGTGCTCGACGACGCCACCGTGATGCGGCTCGGGCTCGACCGCACCGAGCGCATCGGCGCGTTCGAGGCGAGCGCCGTGCTCGACCTGCGCGACGACCGCGTGGCCCCGACCCGCGGTGGGTACTTCGAGGTCCGCGCCGAGCAAGGGACGCCGGCGGCGGGCGGCGCGCTCACCTACACGCGCGTCGCGCCCGAGGCGCGCGGCTACGTGCCGCTCGGGCAGACCG
>JAIOII010000766.1 GCA_019912685.1 Kofleriaceae bacterium | reverse complement strand
GTACCGCGACCACGCCGCTCGCCGGGCCGCGGTACACCTCCTCGACGCTCTGGTCGAACGCCGCGATCGTCACCGGCAGCGCGGCGCCGTGCGCGCGCCCGAGCTCGCCGACCATCGCGACCAGGTTCTCGACCTGTCCGGCGAAGCCCGGCGCGCGCGACGCGCTCGTGTCGAACAGGATCGTCACCCCCGCCATGCCGGCGGGCGCCGCGTCGGCCAGCGGATCCACCACCGCCGCGATCAGGTCCCCGGCGCGGATCGCGCGCGGCGCCGCGCCGAGGCTCACCGTGAAGTCGCGGTCTGGCTGCCACGCCGCCTGCGCCAGCGTCGTCTCGTCGTACTTCGGCGCCGCCCGGTCGGGCCGCGCCACCTTCACCGATGCGCTCACCTCCCCGATCCGCGGCAGCCCGCGCAGCGGCAGCGTGTACGTCCCCGTCACCTCGTGCGAGAAGCTGACGATGAGATCCTTCGTGCCGCGCGCCGGGATCGGGAACACGCGCGCCGAGAACTCGTTGCCGGCCTCGTTCTCGAGCAGCGCCGGGTCCTGCCGGCGGTGCAGGAAGTCCTCGTAGGCGCGCCGCGCCGCCATGCGCTCGACGACCTCGGCCTCCATCCAGCCCTTGTCCTGGTGCATCGCGAAGCGCGACAGCGCCGCGCCGTCGGGCAGCGTGATCGCGAACCGCCCCTCGAGCACGCGGTCGAGCGGGTTCTGGAATCGCAGGTGGAGCTCGGTCAGGGCCAGCGGCCCCTCGACCACCGCCCTCGCCTCGAGCCGCGTCAACACGAGCCCCGTCCCGTCCGAGGCCGTGAGCGAGATCGGCGGCCCGTCGTCGGCGATCAAGGCCGCGCCGCTCGTCGCGGCGACCAGCGCGCTCGGCGCGCCCGCCTGCGCGAACGACGTCACCGTCGCCGCCCCCTCCACCGCCCTCGCTTTCGACTCACTCCCTCCGGGAGTGGCACACGCAACCAGGAGACACGAGACGAGCCACGGACGCGCCATGCCGAACAAACGCGCGAACCCGCCGCGCGGGTCTACCTTCCAGATTCCTTATCGCTTTCATCCAAACTATCCATTACCCAGATGGCCTCCTCGGCGTCCACGATGGAACGAATCTGTTATCTTGCCGCCGCCTCAAAGGAGCATCACGACCATGGCCTCGCTCGACAGCTTCAGCGCCGCCGCCGACCTCCAGGTCGACGCGCAGAAGTACCGGATCTATCGCCTCGACGCGCTCGCCAAGGCCGGCGTCGGCGACGTCCGCACCCTGCCCTACTCGATGCGCATCCTGCTCGAGAACCTCCTCCGCCACGAGGACGGCAAGACGGTCACGCGCGACGACATCGTCGCCGTCGCCGCGTGGGATCCGGCCGCCCGCGTCGCGCACGAGGTCCAGCTCCGCCCCGCGCGCGTGCTCATGCAGGACTTCACGGGTGTGCCCGCCGTGTGCGACCTGGCCGCGATGCGCGACGCGTTCGCCGCGCTCGGCCTCGACCCGACGCTCATCAACCCGCTCAAGCCGGTCGACCTCGTCATCGATCACTCGGTGCAGGTCGACGTGTACGGCTCGCCGATCGCGTTCGGCAAGAACGTCGCGCTCGAGTACGACCGCAACCGCGAGCGTTACCTCTTCCTCCGCTGGGGCCAGCAGGCGTTCGCCGACATGAGCGTCGTGCCGCCCGGCACCGGCATCGTGCACCAGGTCAACATCGAGCACCTCGCCGGCGTCGTGTGGAGCACCAACGACGGCACGTGCACGACGCTCTTCCCCGACTCGCTCGTCGGCACCGACTCGCACACGACGATGGTGAACGGCCTCGGCGTCATGGGCTGGGGCGTGGGCGGCATCGAGGCCGAGGCGGTCATGCTCGGCCAGCCGATGGCGATGCTCATCCCCGAGGTCGTCGGCTTCGAGCTGCGCGGCCGCCTGCCCGTCGGCGCGACCGCGACCGACCTCGTGCTCACCGTCACCGAGATGCTGCGCAAGAAGGGCGTGGTCAACAAGTTCGTCGAGTTCTACGGCGACGGCCTCGCCGCGCTCTCGCTGCCCGACCGCGCCACCATCGCCAACATGGCGCCGGAGTACGGCGCGACCATGGGCTTCTTCCCGATCGACGACGAGACGATCACGTACCTCCGCCAGACCGGCCGGGACGAGCACCTGATCAGCTCCGTCGAGCGCTACGCCAAGGAGAACCTCCTCTGGCATGACCCGAGCGCGAAGCTCCGCTTCTCGGACACGCTCGGGCTCGATCTCGCGACCGTCGTCCCGTCGCTCGCCGGCCCCAAGCGACCGCAGGATCGCGTGCCGCTCTCGACCGCGCGCCGCGCCTGGCGTCGCGCGCTGTGCGGGATGCTCGGCGAGAAGGCGGGCGACACGGCGGCGCAGGAAGCCTGGGCGACCGACGGCGGCGCCACGGTGCTCACGCCGGGGTCCGCGGGCGCGAGCGCGCAGGCGACGACCGACCGCGGCACGTTCGCGCTGCGCCACGGTGACGTCGTCATCGCCGCGATCACGAGCTGCACCAACACGTCGAACCCGGCGGTGATGCTCGCCGCCGGCCTCCTCGCCAGGAAGGCGGTCGCGCGCGGGCTCAAGGCCAAGCCCTGGGTGAAGACCAGCCTCGCGCCCGGCTCGCAGGTCGTGACCGAGTACTTCAAGGCGGCCGACGTGATGAACGACCTCGAGGCGCTCGGCTTCCACCTCGTCGGCTACGGCTGCACGACGTGCATCGGCAACTCGGGCCCGGTGCACGACGACATCGCGCGCGCCGTGAAGGACGGCGACCTCGTCGTGGCGTCGGTGCTCTCGGGCAACCGCAACTTCGAGGGTCGCGTCAACCCGGTGGTGAAGGCGAACTACCTCGCCTCGCCGCCGCTCGTCGTCGCCTACGCGCTCGCCGGCACGATGAACATCGACATGGAGAAGGAGGCGCTCGGCATCGGCACCGACGGCGCGCCGGTCTTCCTGCGCGACGTGTGGCCCACGCCCGAGGAGGTCGCCGCCGCGCTCCGCTACGTCACGCGCGAGCAGTTCGTCGAGCGCTACGCCGCCGTCACCGACGGCGGCCCGGAGTGGCAGGCGCTGCCCGTGCCGACCGGCAACACGTTCGTGTGGGACGACGCGTCGACGTACATCCGCAAGCCGTCGTTCTTCGACGACCTCCAGCCGACGCCGGCGCCGCTCGTCGACCTCAGGGGCGCGCGCCCGCTCGCCATCCTCGGCGACTCGGTCACGACCGACCACATCTCGCCCGCCGGCAACATCGCCAGGAACAGCCCGGCGGCGAAGTACCTCTCCGATCACGGCGTGAAGCCGTCCGAGTACAACCAGTACGGCGCGCGCCGCGGCAACCACGAGGTGATGGTGCGCGGCACGTTCGCCAACATCCGCCTCAAGAACCTGATGGTGCCGGGCGTCGAGGGCGGCGTGACGCGCCACCTGCCGTCGAACGAGCAGATGTCGATCTACGACGCGGCGATGCGCTACCAGCAGGAAGGCGTGCCGCTCGTCGTGCTCGCCGGCGAGGAGTACGGCACCGGCAGCTCGCGCGACTGGGCGGCCAAGGGCACGTTCCTCCTCGGCGTGAGGGCGGTCATCGCCAAGAGCTTCGAGCGCATCCACCGCTCGAACCTCATCGGCATGGGCGTCCTGCCCGCCGAGTTCGAGAAGGGTCAGGACGCGGCGACGCTCGAGCTCACCGGCGACGAGATCTTCGAGATCGACGGCATCGCCGCGGGGCTCGCGCCGAAGAAGCGGCTCACCGTGCGCGCCGGCGACAAGACCTTCACGGTCATCGCGCGCGTCGACACGCCGCAGGAGGTCGAGTACCTCGCCCACGGCGGCATCCTGCAGTACGTGCTGCGCAACCGCGCCGCGCAGGTTCGCGGCAGCTGAGCGCGCGCCTCAGCGCGTGGCGACGGCGGTCGGTTTGCCGGGCTGCGCGAGCGTGAGCGCGGCGACCCCGATGAGCACGACGACGGCGGCGGAAAGCAGGGCCCTCATCACTTGCCGTGGATGGTGACAGGGTACTCGATCTCGGTGACGGCGTCGGTGTGCGGGAACTTCCAGGTCGCCGCCGCGGCCGCGAGGCAGCTCGCGAAGGCGGGCGCCTTGGGCGCGCCGACGACCTTCGCCGTCGACACGCCGCCCGTGGGCTCGATCGTCATGACGAGCCCGACGGTGCGGGTGCGCGAGCCGCGCGGCAGCCTGGTCATGCACAGCTCGATCGCCGTCGCGTTCTCGCGGACGACGACGCCGGCCATCGCCGGCGTGAGCGTCGCCGCCTTCATGCGCAGCTCCGCATCCGCGTCGGGCTTGTACGACGGGCCGCGGTCGGTGCGGCCGAGCTCGAACTCGAAGGGGCTCGAGAGACCGGACGTCGCCAGGGCCGACGAGACGGGCCGGACCGGCGACGCCTTCCGGGCCTTCGCGCCCTTCGCGGGCGCGGCCGCCTTCGGGGCGAACGTGACCTCGCACGGCAGACCGAACACGTCGACGGGAACATCCGGGGAGGGCGCCGGCTTGGTGGACTCGGCCACGGCGGGACCGGCGGCGAGAGCGAGGAAGAGCGCGGTGGTGGTGAACGCAGAGCGGATCATCGTGGCCTCCCGACCCGAGCCATCAGCAGCCGGCGTGCCATGCGCCGTACGCGGACGTACATCGAGGTTTCCTGGGCTTGCGCAGCTCGACAGGGTCAGCCGTCCCCACCGGTCGCGGGTGTCTGGCAAGCCCGGCAGCCACGCTGGAGTCTTCTGACCCGGGATCACCGCCGACCTGCCCGTCGAGTGGGGATGGGGATCCCCAGCTTGTGGACCTTGTCGGCGAGCGTGGACTTGGGCATCCCGAGCGCCTCCGCCGCCGCGCGCACCGACTGGTGTCGCTCGAGCGCGTCGGCGATCACGTCTCGCATCACGTGCGCGTACGGCTGCGCCGGCAGGACCAGCGGCGGGCGCATCGGCGGCGGCTCGGTGCCGTCGGCGAACCGCATGGCCGGCCGCGACCGCGACGCGCGCGACGGC
>JAIOII010000765.1 GCA_019912685.1 Kofleriaceae bacterium | reverse complement strand
GTGCACGACGTCGGCGGCGACGGCGTGCCGCCGGCGGTGTGGGCGGCGCTCGACGGCGCCGCCGTGGTCGCGACCGAGCTCGGCGACCTCGAGCCCGACCCCGACGCGCTGCGCGAGGTGATCCGCCTGCCGCGGGGCAAGGGGCTCGACCAGCAGCTGCCGGCGGAGAAGTGGTGGGACCTGCGCGACGCGTTGCGCGGCACGATCCAGGAAGCGGAGCTCGCGCGGGTGCGGCCCTGGTACGCGATGTCGCTGCTCACGCGCACGCTGTCGCCGCCGCCGGATCCGCAGCTCGACGTCGCCGTCGTGCGCCGCGCGAAGGCGCGCGGCATCCCCGTCGATCACCTCGAGACGTGGGAGGAGCAGCTGCCGCAGGTCGCCGGCGCGGTCGGCATCCCGGATCTCGTCGAGGCGATCGACGCGCGCAAGACCATCCGCTGCGACCTCGCGCGCAACCGCGCGGCGTACGCCGCCGGCGACGAGGCCTGGATGTTGCGGACGTTCCAGACCGAGCGCACGAAGCCGCTGCTCGGGCCGCGCAACGCGAAGTGGCTCCCGCGGCTCGAAGGCTACCTGCGCGGCGACGGCGCGTTCGTCGCGGTCGGCATCGGTCACCTGCTCGGCGACGCCGGCCTGCCGGCGATGCTCGCGCGCGCCGGCTACCGCGTCGAGCCGCCTACTCCCCGAAGTCCTCGAGCTTCCGCGCCGCCTCGTCCTCGATGAACGCCTTGCCATCCCACGACCAGCGCTCGATCTGGACCTTCGAGGGGCAGCACGCGCCGTCGTCCTCCATCGACATCATGCGGTCGACGACGACGACCTTGCCGTCGACGGTCACGTTGGCGATGCCGCCGTCGCCGCGATCGCCGCCGGGGATGCCGCCGAGGAGCGTCTCCTTGCCGTCCTTCATCGTCCACACGTCGATGCCGCTGAAGCGGCCGGTGCCGCCGCCGTGGAAGTGGGTGACGAGGATCGCCTCCTCGCGGCCGTCGCCGTCGACGTCGCCGTAGGTCGGCGGGCTCACGGAGAACGAGCCGCGCTCGATGTACGCGTCGGGGTTGGCCGGCTCGTGATCTGGCGCGACCTGGTTACCGTTCTCGTCGAACGCGAACTCGTACTCGCCGTTCACGACCGCCACCGGCCCCATGTCGCCGCTGTCGTACGTGCGGTTCATCCAGTCGACGTCGCGCACGGTCTTGCCGGCGTTGCCGGCGGCCGCGGTGTCGCTGTTGCCGATCGTCGTCGGCGGACGGGTGGCGCCGCCGCCGCAGGCCGCGGCGGTGAGGATGGAGAGGAGCGCGAGCGAGGCGAACGTCTGCTGCATATGCGGGAGATAACGCATCGCCCGCGCGCAGTCATCCCGCTGCTCAGTCGCTGTGGTCGTCCTCGAACGTGCGCTTGGTCTCGTCCTCGACGAGGGCGGCGCCGTTCCAGCTCCACTCCTCGTGGCGCAGCTTGCGCTGGCCATCGACGGTGACCTGGCGCTCGATGTTCAGGATCCCGGCGACGGGGTTGGCGTCTCCGATGTGGCCGTCGCCGCCGTCGAGACGGGCGAGCAGGACCTCCTTGCCGTCCCGGATCGTCCACACGTCGACGGCGGTCGTGAACCCGGTGCCGCGATGGAGGACGGTGAAGAGGATCGCCTCGTCGGCGCCGTCGCCGGTGAGATCCACGAAGTCCGGCGGCCGGGACAGCTCGAACGAGCCAGGCTCGTCCTCGCCGAGCGCGAGCTCCGCGGCGCCGTCGATCAGCGTCACCGGAGGGATGACGCCGGGGTCGTAGGTGCGGTTGAGCCAGTCGATCTGCTGGACGGTCACGGCGGCGGCCGCGCCGCCGCCGGCGGCGGTGGGGCCGGTCGTGGTCGACGGCTTCGGACCGCCACCGCACGCCGCGGCGGTGAGGGTCGCGAACAGCGCGAGCGAGGCGAACGGCTTCGACATGGACGGGTGATACCGCATCGATCCCTGCGTGGTCATCCCGGCGTGCGGGATCACAGGGGTAGCGGCTTCACGCCGTCCTTGTCCCAGCAGGCGATGGCGCCGGCGGCGTCGAGCGCGCAACCGCCGCCGTGATCCTGCGTGTCGATCGCGATCGTGTTCGCGATGCCGGGGACCGGCGTCGCCGTCGGGCAGTAGTCCCACTGGGCGGGCGCGCCTCCGCCGCCCGTGTGGCGGGTCATGCGCAGGCATTGCGTCGCGAAGCCCGCGTTCGCCCAGGCGGCGCCCCAGCACCACACCGCGCCGGCGTCGGTGAGCGCGCAGGCGTGCGCGTGCTCGGCCGAGACCGCCTTCGCGTCCGTCAGCCCCGCGACCGGCGCCGGCGTCTTCGTCGTC
>JAIOII010000764.1 GCA_019912685.1 Kofleriaceae bacterium | reverse complement strand
GTGTGACCGGGCGGCTTCACCGCGGCGCCGACGCGCCCGATGTCGCCACCTTCGATCTTGCACTCGCACTCCTCTTCTTCTTCCCCGTCGACGTCGTTGCGCTGGGAGAGGTCGTCGGTGCCGGCGTCGGTGCAACCGGCGACCAAGGTGAGGGCGAACAAGCAGCTGGTGAGATGGGATCGCATGGGATGGAGAGCCTCCGCCCCGGCCGAAGTGCAGGCCGCGCGCCACACCAAGCGTGAGCGCGCTTGCGATCACTTCACCGCGTTACCCGTCAAACGGCGCGATCACGCGTGGGAAGCTCGAGCTTCCAGGGGGCGACTCCCCCGCCGCTGGCCGGTTTACTCCCAGCGTTCCGAGGAGTTGCGCATTTTTCGTTCACCCTCAGCGGAGCTCGCGCTTCAGGATCTTGCCCGTCGGCCCCTTGGGCAAGGCCTCGCGGAACTCGACGATGCGCGGGTACTTGTACGCCGCGAGTCGCTCCTTGCAGTACGCGATGATCTCCTCGGCCGTCGCCGACTGGCCGGGCTTGAGCGCGAGCACGGCCTTCACCTCCTCGCCGTGGCTCTCGTGCGGCACGCCGACGACCGCCGCCTCGGCGACGGCCGGGTGCGCGTAGAGCACCTCCTCGAGCTCGCGCGGGTACACGTTGAACCCGCCGCGGATGATCATGTCCTTCTTGCGATCGACGATGTAGTAGTAGCCGTCCTTGTCGCGGGTGCCGATGTCACCCGAGTGGAACCAGCCGTCGACGATCGCCTCCTTCGTGGCGTCGGGCCGCTTGTAGTAGCCCTTCATCACGTTGTGGCCCTTGATGCAGATCTCGCCCGGCGTGTCGGTCTCGGTGATGACCTTGCCCGCGCCGTCGACGAGTCGGAACTCGACGCCCCAGATCGGGACGCCGATCGAGCCGGCCTTCTTGCCACCGCCCGGGGGATTGAACGACGCCACCGGCGAGGTCTCCGACAGGCCATAGCCCTCGAGGATGTCCTGCTTGTGCTTCTCGTCGAACGCCTTCATCACCTCGACCGGCATCGCCGCGCCGCCCGACAGGCAGAAGCCGAGCGTCTCGGTCATGGCCGGCGTCACCTCGGGGTGGTTGAGCAGCGCGAAGTACATGGTCGGCACGCCGGCGAACACGTTCACCTTGTGCTTCTCGATGAGCTGCGCCGCCGCGAGCGGCTCGAAGCGCGGCACCAGCACCAGCGTGCCGCCGGCGCAGAGCGTCGAGTTCTGCATGACGGTCTGGCCGAAGCTGTGGAAGAGCGGCAGGACGACCATCACGGTCGCGTCGCCCAGCGGCACGGGCAGCGGCTGCTGGGTGAGCCACTGCGCGTTGTAGAAGAGGTTGAAGTGCGAGAGCTCGGCGCCCTTCGACTTGCCGGTGGTGCCCGACGTGTAGAGCAGGACCGCGGTGTCGTCGGGGCTGGTCGCGGGGATGTCGCCGACCGGCTGCGCCGCCATCGTGATCGCGGTCAGGTTGTGCGCGCCCGCGGGCGCGGTCATGTCGGCGCGATCGAGCTTGGCGACGATCAAATGCTTGCAGCCGTCGACGCGATCGAAGCCGGCCTTCGCCGCGTCGTAGAAGCCTTCCCAGGCGACGACCGCGACCGCGTCCGAATCGGCGAGGTGGTACGCGACCTCGTCGCCGGTGAGCAGCACGTTGAGCGGCACCACCGGGTTCGCGTTGTAGTGACAGCCGTAGTACGCGATCGTGAACTGCGGGACGTTGGGCAGGAGCAGCGCGACGTGCTGCCCGGGCCGCACGCCCAGGTTGCGCAGCGCGCCGGCGAAGCGCTGGGCCATGCCGTCGAGCATCGCGTACGGCAAGGTGACGTCGTTGATGTGGATCGCCGGCTTGGTCGGGTGCTTCTTCGCGCTCTCGCGGAGCAGCGTGGCGAGGTTCAGGCTCATCGGTCTCCCTCCGTTCGGGCGCCGAGGGTACGACAGAGCCGACGTTGCGGGTTAAGGTTCCGGCGTGGCTTTCTCCGTCGACGTCCTCGGAACGCGGCTCGTGCACGGGCCCGGCGAGCCGCCGCCCACCGACGGGCAACGTCGCGCCGCGGTCGCCGCGGTGCTCCATCACGGTGAGCACGGTCCAGCGGTGCTCCTGATGAAGCGCGCCGAGCGCGCGGGCGATCCGTGGTCGGGCCAGGTGTCCTTGCCCGGCGGACGGTACGAGCCGGGCGACCCGCACCTGCACGCGACGGCCGTGCGCGAAACGCACGAGGAGCTCGCGCTCTCGCTCGCGACCGACGCGCGCTACGTCGGTCGGCTCGCGACGCTCCACCCGCGCAACGCGGGGCCGAACGGCATGGAAGTGACGCCGTACGTGTTCGTCGCCGAGGCGCTGCCGGCGCCGCGGCTCAGCCCCGAGGCGGTCGCGACCTTCTGGCTGCCGCTCACGAAGTGCGCCCTCGGC
Source organism: Kofleriaceae bacterium (assembly GCA_019912685.1). Lineage (GTDB taxonomy): Bacteria > Myxococcota_A > Polyangia > Haliangiales > Haliangiaceae > UBA2376. The sequence continues at coordinate 206 of JAIOII010000764.1, read as the reverse complement.
GAGCTCGACGGCACGTACGACTGGCCGGGGCCGCCGATGGCGATGCGCTTCCCGTGCTGGCAGTGGGACGGCTTCACCGTGTGGGGCCTCACGATGCGCATCCTCGGCGACCTGCTCGTCGCCGGGCGCCCGTGATCCCGCGTCAGGCCGCGATCGCCGCGCGCAGGAGGGCCTGGTGCGCGTCGCGCAGCGCGGCCAGCTCCGCC
>JAIOII010000763.1 GCA_019912685.1 Kofleriaceae bacterium | reverse complement strand
CCGGCGCCCGCGCCCACGCCGAAGCTCAGCGTCACGCCCCGCGTCTCGCCCTCCTTCGCCGGCTTCTCGGCCTCGGTGAGGTTCTAGTCATGCGCGCCTTCGTCCTTCGCGGGCTCGCGCTCTCGCTCGCCGCGGCGGCGCTCGCCGCCTGCAGCTTCCAGATCGACGAGCAGGACTTCGCGCCGAGCGTCGACGCCGACACCACCGACGCGCCGCCGGCCGGCATCGAGCTGACGCCGTCGCCGCTGAACGTCACCGAGAACGGCACCGCCGAGCTCACCGTGCGCGCCACGGTGCAGCTCGAGACCGACGTCACCGTGACGCTCCAGGCCGACGCCACGCTCGGCCTGTCGGAGACCAGCGTCGTCGTCGGGCCGTCGCAGCCGATGGCGACGGTCGACGTGACCGCGCTCGACGACGACGACGCCGTCCCCGGCGAGGCGATGGTCTCGGCCTCGGCCACCGGCCTCGGCACCGCGCAGGTGCGCGTCGACATCGCGGAGGACGACACCCTCGAGCTCGACACCGACCCGGACACGGTGTCGATGACGGAAGGCACGAGCTCGTCGGTGCAGGTCCGCCTCACCGCGCGCCCGCCGGGTGACCTCACCGTCACCGTCGCCAGCGCGGACGTGCTCGTCGCGTCGGTCTCCCCGGCCACGCTCTTCTTCGGCGCCGAGAACTGGAACGTCTACCAGTCGGTGACCGTCGCCAGCAACCAGGACCCGGACGTCGAGCACGAATCGATCGGCATCTCCTTCACCGCGACCGGAGTGCCGACCCGCACCGTCCAGGCGAACGTGCAGGACGACGACGTCCTCGGCATCCGCGCCTCGGTCGGCTCGGTCACGATCACCGAGCAGGGCGCGGCCGGCACGATCGGCGTGCGCCTGACGCAGATGCCCGTGGGCAACGTGACGGTGACGGCGGCGCCGGGATCGGCCGGAGTCCAGGTGACGCCGTCGAGCCTCTCGTTCACGCCGAGCGACTACATGACCGACAAGACCCTGTCGGTGACGGCGCTCATGGACGACGACACCGACGGCTTCTCGACGACGCTGACGCTCTCGGCGACCGACCTGCCCGACCTCCCGGTGACCGTGACGGTGATCGACGACGACACGCAGGCGATCACCACCGACGCCCCGAACCCGCTCGTCGTCGGCGCGGGCGCCACCACGACCTTCGGCGCGCGCCTCGCGTACCGGCCGGCGAGCAACATCGTCGCGAGCGTGACCTCGACGAGCACCAGCGTCGCGACGGTGAGCCCGGGCACGCTCACCTTCACCAGCACCAACTGGGACATGCCGCAGCAGGTCACGGTCACCGGCGGCGTCGACGACGACGTCGTCACCAGCTCGACCGTCGTCCGCCTCAGCTCCGGCGCGCTCGTCACCGACGTCGCGACCGACGTCACCGATCCCGACGTGCAGGCGCTGACGCTCGCCGGCGAGCCCGCGACCGTGGCCGAGGGCGGCACGGCGAGCTTCACCGTGCGCCTCGCGTACCGCCCGCAGGCGACGACCACGGTCGCCGTCGCGTCGAGCAACGCGGCGATCGGCGTCTCCACCTCCACCCTCACCTTCACGCCGGCGAACTTCGCGATGCCCCAGACCGTCACGCTCTCCGCGCCGGCGGACGACGACGTCATCGACGAGGTCTCGACGATCACGGTCTCGAGCGCCGGCCTCGTCACCCGCGCCTTCGACGTCACCGTCGACGACCAGTCGATGATCCTGATCCAGCCGTCGGTCGGCTCGATGAGCATCACCGAGGAGGCCGTGGGCTCGACCTTCACCGTGACCCTCTCGAACCCGCCGGTCGGCAGCCTGACCGTCAACATCGGCACGAGCAACGCGAGCGTCACGCGCTCGCCGACCTCGCTGGTCTTCACCTCGGCCAACTACTCCAGCCCGCAGACGGTGACGGTCGCCGCCGTCCACGACGACGACACGATCGTCGACGCCAGCACGCTGACGCTGTCCGCCACCGGCGCGATCTCCGCCACCGTCGACGTGACCGTCGCCGACAACGACGTGCAGGCGATCGTCGAGGACGCGCCCGCGACCCTCGACCTCATCGACCCCGACGTCGGCTCCCCCGCCGGCGTCACCTTCGGGGTGCGCCTCCGCTGGCAGCCCCAGGGCAACACGACGGTCAACCTCGCCTCGCTCAACACCGCCGTCGCCACCGTCTCGCCATCGAGCCTCACCTTCTCCTCGAGCGACTGGAGCACGCCGAAGACCGTCACCGTCACCGCCGCCGGCGACGCCAACCTGACCGACGCCACCACCACCGTCCGCCTCACCTCCTCGGGCCTCCCCATGATCGACATCGCGGTCGCCGTCGACGACCAGGACGTCCAGGTCGTCCAGACCAACCCGGCGAGCAGCCTGACCGTCACCGAAGGCTCGAACACGACGCTGCAGGTCCGCCTGAAGTACCAGCCCGCCGCGACCACCACCGTGACGCTGGCCTCCAGCAACCCCGACATCACCGTCCCGGCGACCCTCAGCTTCACCACCGCCGACTACGGGACGTACAAGAACGCCACCGTCGCCGCCGCCGTCGACAGCGACCAGATCAACGACACGGCGACGATCACGCTCTCGAACTTCGACGCCCCGAGCAACACGACCGTCGGCGTGACGGTCACGGACAACACCATCGTCGAGACATGGGGATGGCCGACGTTCAGCTCGAGCACGCCTGGTTCCATCTCCAACGCGGCCGTCATTGCCTATCGTGTCAATCGGCCCTCGACCACGATCACGGCGAGCACGCTCGACAAGTACGGGATCAGCGGCACCGCCGGTTCCGATTTCAAGATGGCCATCTACAGTGATGCGAGCAACGTGCCGGGGACGCTCATCCACTCGATCGACTCGCGCGTGACAGCCACCGGCGGGTTTCAGGAGATCGACGTCGCCAATACGGCGATCGCCACGGGCGCGTACTGGATTGCGGTTCGAGCGTCACCGACGATGGCGGTGCCGGCCAGCGCGGACGGGACGACCACGACGCGTTGCAGCCGCAACATCACGATCGCCAGCCTCGACACGGCGTGGCCTACCACCTTCGGCACCGCCACGTGCGCGACGGCGCCGGCGTTGAACCTCTACATCGTGACTTACAGGTGAAAGCAATGCGAACAGACCGGTCCACATGCGCTGCGACGCTCCTCGCGGCCGTCGCCACTCTCGGGCTGTGCACCCGGAATGCTGCGGCACAGAACGTCGGGATCTGCGCGGCGCGCGCTGACGGCGTACCATATGAACCGGGCCCACCCGCGTGGCGCGACTTCACCGGAGGAGGTGCCGGAGGTTGTGGCTCTGTCGGCATCAACTGCAACTTCGACGACCCACGCTGGCGAGGCGCGACGGCGCTCACGTACAACAGCGCGACCGGCAGCGCGAACCCTCCCGTCCAGTTCCGGACGGCGTGGCACCAGAGCGGCACGAGCAAGTTCCTCTTGCTCCAGTGGGTGATTCGTATCGGCGTGACTGGAGCGAGGGGCAACGCCCACGACCTGTTCGTTGGATTCGAGCGCCCCAACGCGTCGTCGCTCGATCCCGGCCATCAGCGAGCGTTCGTCGCGAAGATCCATCTGTACAAGCTCGAGACCGACACGGTCACGCAGCTCAACCCGACCACGGGCGCGACCGACGCGCGGGTTCCGAACCTGTGCACCACGCTTCCCGGGACGGACTGCGATCCCGAGACGGACTACTACGCGATCTTCCAGAACTTCCAGGGAGCTGGCAACGTCCCTGTCGGCGCAGGCGAGCTCTGCTCCACCATCTCCGGCGACCCGTACAGGTTCGAGTTCGTCGGTGGTCCGGAGGGGAGCGCCGGGAACCCAGTCTGGCTCAAGAACTCGATCCAGTACGAGCGTCGTTGCGCCGGGGCGACCGCCGGAACATGCAACACATGGGTCATCTCGATGCGGGTGCCCGTGCTCGCAGCCGACTCGACCAAGCCGACCGTCTCGGCCACCGGCATCGAGGAGGGTTCCGGCATCTGGTACCAGCTGAATCTCGGTGCGTACGACCCCGGCACGGGGCTCGTGGACGCGAAGATCGACTCGTGGCCGCGAAACGACAGCGCGGTCGTGGCGGGATCGTTCGTGGATCCGTGGTGCGCGAGCTCGTCGCCTGACGTCTATTACAAGGACGCCGACGACGATGCCGGCGGCGGTGCGGGCACCGGGCCGAAGCCGTGGGCGACGCTCCACCTCTGGGACAACAGCCCCACGTCGCGTCCTGCTGACTGCTTCTCGGGCGTGACGCTGACGCCCGACGACGTGGGAAACCTGTCGAGGAGCTTCGGCACGTCAGCTCCGGCGAACGACACGGTGCTCGGTGCGGGGCTCGAGAGACTCTTCGCGGCATTCACGGACACGACGGGTACGAATCGCGCGACCAACGCAGTGGTCGCCAGACCCCGCAACAACACCGGCGCAGATCTCACCGGCGTGCAGCTGAAGGCGCGGTTCCGGATCGCCCAGTGGGGAATCCAGCCGTGGGGTGCGGACGGCTCGGGCGCGACCTGGTTCGACGTCCCGGGCGCACGCTCCGGAGGTGAATGCGCAGTCGACAAGCTGGTATGCGATGACGGCACGACGTGCACGTCCGTCGGCGCGAGCTGCACGGATGGATCGACGTGTCATCACGACTCGGTGTGCGGCAGCGTGACGATCGCCGGGACCGACAACCTCGCCACACCGTACGACGACCGGAAGACCGTGATCCAGTTCGACTGGCCTCTCGGTGGCGCTGCGGATCCAGTCGACGCGGCAGGAGCACTCGAGTACTGCCAGTACGGGATCACGCCACCGGCGGCGTCCGGTTTCGCCTGCGAGAATTGCCCGATCAATCCGCCGACCCCGTGCGATCCGGTCGCCGCACCCGCGAGCTGTGGGACGCGTCTCGTCGGTACGACGGCGTGCACTCGCAAGCTGTGGGACCACCAGTGCATGCTCGTGGAGCTCGACTCCGACAGCGCGATCAACATCGAGACGAGCAGCGTCTACCGGAACATGAACATCCGGCCGATGTCCGAGACGTCGCGCGAGGCGACGATCTCCGTGCGCGGTCTGCCGCCGATCCCTGGCGCGAGCGAGGAAAGCATCTACCTGGTCGTCATGCCGCGCAACATGCCCGCGACGCTTCCCGACGGAACGACGGGAACGTCGTTCGTCGCGGGCAACGCGGCGAGGAGCCGCAACGGGTTGATGCGCCCCTTCGTCGAGGCGGCGCGACGCATGTCCGACGAGGAGTACGCGGAGGCCGCCAAACGCATCGGATACGGCGGGTACGGCTACGGCGGCGACAGCTTCGAGCCGGTGATCATCGAGCAACCTTCCCAGGAGTTCCCGCCGGCGGATCTCCCGCGCGGTGCCGCTCTGATGCCGCGAGGTACGCGCGCAGTCGCCGAGTTCCTCGACGGCGCCAGCCGCTACGGCGGCTCGGCCGAGAACCTCACGAACCAGGCGCTCGACTCGCTCGACGACATCACCGCGACGACGATCGTTCCCACGCTGGACGTGTACGCGTTCCGCCTCGGCGCGAACAAGAAGCTCATCCCGCTCACGTCGTTCACGCTGGTCGTGCACCACGAGGGGCCGATGACCGGCATCACGTGGCAGATCGATGGCGCCAGGCGGATCAACAACAGCTTCTACCGGGTCGACATGCCCACCGGCCACAAGCGCCGCATCCAGGTGCGTGTCATGGCGAAGGAGTCGCCGGGGCAGCAGCAGCGTCCCGGCAGCCCCAAGTGGCCCTGCACGTCCGGCGGCGGCTGCTGCCGCAAGTGCGCGACCTCGGAGCCCGACCTGGCGTTGAACGTCGGGCTGCCGATCTTCATCGTGGGCGTCGTCATCGTCGGACGTCCGCGTCGGCGCAAGCGGAAGACGCCGGAGTGAGGTCGCAGCGCCGCCGCGGCTTGCGCGGCGGCGGGGGGTCGGCGACGATGCCGGCGTGATCGCGCCCGGCCAGCGGATCGGCCATTACCTGATCGAGAAGCGGCTCGGCGCCGGGGGCATGGGCGAGGTGTTCCGCGCGTTCGACGAGAAGCTCGAGCGGCCAGTCGCCATCAAGCTCTTGCCGCAGATCATGGAGCGGAACGAGGACGCGCGCGCGCGCATGTTGCGCGAGGCGCGCGCGGCGAGCGCGCTCGTGCACCCCGGCATCGTGACGGTGCACCAGGTCGACGAGCACGAGGGCCGCGTGTTCTTCGTGATGGAGCACGTCGAGGGCGAGACGTTCTCCCAGATGATCGCCCGGCGCGGGCGGCTCGAGCCGCGCGAGGCGCTCCGGCTGATCCGGCCGGTGGCCGGCGCGCTCGAGTTCGCGCACGCGCAGGGGTTCGTGCACCGCGACATCAAGTCGTCGAACCTGATGGTGACGACGAGCGGGCACGTGAAGGTGCTCGACTTCGGGCTGTCGAAGCGCATGCGCAAGGACGGCGACGGCAAGGGCGGGAACGGCGGCGGCGCGCCCGCGCCACGCGCGCAGCCCGACACCGTCGGCATGCGCAAGGG
>JAIOII010000762.1 GCA_019912685.1 Kofleriaceae bacterium | reverse complement strand
GGGCTGGTGCGCGAGATCGGGGCCGGGGCGTCACGCGGCGGACGCCGCCCCGTGCTGGTCGGGTTCCGCGACGACGCGTTCGCGCTCGTCGGCGTCGAGCTCGGCGCCACGCACGTCGCGGCCGTCCTCACCGACCTGCGCGGCAACGTCCGCGCGTTCCGCGACACGCACGTCGCCGTCCGCGAGGATCCGAAGGCGGCGCTGGCCACGGCGCGCGCGCTGATCGACGAGTGCCTCACCGCCGAGCGCGTCTCGAGGAAGCGCGTCGTCGGCATCGGCGTCGCCGTGCCGAGCCCGGTCCACCCCGATCGGCCCGGCAAGCTGTCGCCGCTCATCCTGCCGGCGTGGGCGGACTTCGACGTGCAGGCGACCCTCGCCGAGGCGTTCGACGTCCCGGTCTTCGTCGACAACGACGCCAACCTCGGCGCCCTCTCCGAGCGCTTCTGGGGCGCGGGCGCCGGCGGTGAGGACCTCGCGTTCATCAAGGTCGCGACCGGCATCGGCTCGGGGCACATCATCAACGGCGCGCTCTACCGCGGCTCGGGCGGCACCGCCGGCGAGATCGGCCACATCGCGATCGATCCCAACGGGCCGCCGTGCGTGTGCGGGTCGCGCGGCTGCCTCGCCACGCTCATCGGCGCCGAGGCGCTGCTCGCGCGGGCGCGCGCGCGCTGGGGCAAGAAGAAGAAGAACCCGACGATCAGCGACATCGTCGCCGGGGCGCGCGCGGGCGATCCGGTCGCGCGCGCGCTGATCGACGAGGTCGGCCACTCGCTCGGCGTCGTCGTCGCCGGCCTGCTCAACCTCCTCAACCCCGCCGTCGTCGTGCTCGGCGGCGAGATCGCGAGCGTCGGCGACCTGCTGCTCGATCCGCTGCGCGCGTCGATCCGCGCGCGCGCGCTGTCGACGTCGGTCGCCGAGACCCGCATCGTGGCCAGCCGGCTCGGCGCGCGCTCGATCGCCGTCGGCGCCGCGACGATGGTGCTCGACGCCGCGCTCGCCGACCGCAGCCTCTTCCCGGCACAAGGAGCATCTGGATGAAGTACGCCGTCCTCGCCCTCGCCCTCGGCGCGAACGCGCTCGTCGCGTGCGTGCCCGGCACGCCGCCACCGGGAACGCCGGGCGCGCCCGACGCCCCCGGCCCCACCGACGCCGCGACGCCGATCGACGCATCCGACCTCCTCGGCCCGCCGTGGCGCCTCGTCTGGCAGGACGAGTTCGACGGCCCCGAGCACCAGCGGCCCGACCCGACGAAGTGGCGCCACGACGTCGGCGGCGGTGGCTGGGGCAACGAGCAGCTCGAGTTCGACACCGACCGGCCGGAGAACGCGTCGCTCGACGGCCAGGGTCGCCTGCGGATCACGGCGCGGCGCGAGAACTACGGCGGACGCAGCTACACGTCGGCGCGCATCAACACCGCCGGCAAGTTCGAGCGCGCGTACGGCCGCTTCGAGGCGCGCATCAAGCTCCCGCGCGGCCAGGGCATCTGGCCCGCCTTCTGGGCGCTCGGCAACGACATCGCGAACGCCGGCTGGCCGACGTGCGGCGAGATCGACATCATGGAGTTCCGCGGCCAGCAGCTCCGCAACATGCGCGCGTCGCTGCACGGCCCCGGCTACTCGGGCGGCGCCAACCACGGCAAGGAGATCGACTCCGGCGTCGATCTCTCGCAGGACTTCCACGTCTACGCCGTCGAGTGGGATCCCGGCCGCGTCGTCTTCAAGATCGACGAGGACGCGTTCTTCACCGCCACGCCCGCCGACCTGCCGGCCGGCACGGACTGGGTCTACGACCACCCCTTCTTCATCATCCTCAACGTCGCCGTCGGCGGCACGTACGTCGGCAACCCCGACGGCTCGACCGTCTTCCCGCAGACCATGGTCGTCGACCACGTGCGGGTCTACGAGAGGATCCCGTGAATCTCGGGGGCGTCGTGGTGGTCGTGGCCGCGGTGTGCGCGGCGTGCGGCGATCACCACGCGCCCCGCTCCCTCGGCGCCGACGCGCCGCTCTCGATCTCGATCGAGCAGCAGAGCATCTGGGTCCGGAACTTCAACCCGCTCCTGCCGCCCGGGCGCAGCCGCTGGCCGACGCGCAGCGGCGTGTACGAGCCGCTGCACGTCTTCAACCCGCTGACCGGGCAGTACACGCCGTGGCTCGCGACCGGGCACGCGTGGTCCGACGACCTCCGGCGCCTCACGTTCACGCTGCGCGCGGGCGTCCGCTGGTCGGACGGCGCGCCGTTCTCCGCCGACGACGTCGCGTTCACGTTCGCCCTCCTGCGCACGCACCCGGCGCTCGACCTCGGGTTCGTGTGGGGCTTCGTCGAGGACGTGCGCGCGCTCGACCCGCTCACCGTCGAGGTGAGCTTCAAGCGGCCGTATACCCCGGGCCTCGCCGACCTGGCGCACCAGCCGATCGTGCCGCGCCACGTCTGGCGGCGCGTCGCCGATCCGGTGACCTTCGCCAACCCCACGCCGGTCGCCACCGGGCCGTTCACCGAGGTGCTCGCGTTTCGCGATCAGGTCTACGAGCTCGGGAGGAACCCGTACTACTGGCAGCCGGGGCGACCGAAGGTCCGCGCGCTGCGCTTCCTCGCGTACCCGTCGAACGACCAGGCCAACCTCGCGCTCGTCGAGGGTGACGTCGACTGGGCCGGCAACTTCGTCCCCGCGATCGAGCGCACGTTCGTCGCCCGCGATCCCGAGCACCACCACGCCTGGTCGCCGCTCGTCGGCAACATGGTGCTCCTCTACGCCAACACGACGCGGCCGCCGCTCGGCGACCCGCGCGTGCGCAAGGCGCTGTCGATGGCGATCGACCGGGCGCGGCTCGTCGACGTCGCGATGTACGGGATGACCCGCCCCGCCGACGCGACCGGGCTGACCGACGGCTACCCCGCGTGGAAGGACGAGGCGGCCGGACGCGCGCCGTGGATGACGTTCGATCGCGAGGCCGCCGGACGCCTCCTCGACGAGGCCGGCTGCCGCCGCGGGGGCGACGGCGTCCGCCGCGATCCCGCCGGCAACGCCCTCGCGTTCGACCTCGAGGTGGTGAGCGGCTGGTCCGACTGGGTGCGCGCCGCGCAGCTCGTCGCGCGCGACCTGCAGGCGATCGGCGTCGACGCCCACCTGCGGGTCTACGACTTCGGCGCGTGGATGAGCCGCCTGCAGGAGGGCACGTTCGCGCTGTCGGTCGGCTACTCGCTCGACGGGCCGACGCCGTTCCAGTTCTACCGCTGGACGATGAGCGGCAAGACCGTGCAGCCCGTCGGCAAGCTCGCGCCGGGCAACTGGCACCGCGTCGGCG
>JAIOII010000761.1 GCA_019912685.1 Kofleriaceae bacterium | reverse complement strand
ATCGCCGGACAGGCGTTCTACCACTCGATCTACCAGGCCGAGTTCGGGGCGTCGGGCGTCGACCGTGCCGTCGATCGTCACCGTGCCCATGCCGCCGTCGAGCCCGGCGAGCACGATGCGCCCGCCGCCGTGGCCCGCGACGTTGACGGTGGTGCCGTCGCCGTCGCGGCAGCCCTTGTCGCCGCCCGACGCCCCGAACTCGGCCTGGTAGATCGAGTGGTAGAACGCCTGTCCGGCGATCGTGGGCAGGCCGTCGTTGTTGCGGCAGTCGGTGACCGTGCTGCAGCTCGGCACGCCCATGCCGTTGTAGGTGACCGAGTTGCCGCAGTCCTCCTCGTAGCCGGCGGGCGCGCAGCTCGAGGTTGCCGGTGGCGACCTTGTTGCCCGAGCCGTCGTACGCGTTCACCTCGATGACGCCGCCGTTCACGACGCGCACCTCGTCGAACGTGTGCACGCCCGAGAGCTGGCACGTGAGGCCGTCGACGACGAGATCGCTACCGGTGGGTGTACATGGCGCCGCGTCGGCGCGCGCCGGTAGCAGGGCGAGCGCGAGCGCGAGCGCCGCGCCAGGGAGGAGGCGGCGGATCATCCACGACGATCCTAGAGATCGCCGCGGCCGCCGCCAAGCGTCTCGTCACGCCCGACGGTGTACGGTGGGGTAAGCGCTCACGCCTCGTCGTCGCCGAGCAGGACGGCGACGTGCAGCTCGATCGCGTCGAAGGGCTCGGCGCGGACGCGCTCCGCGGCCTCGGCGCGGAGGCGGACCAGGTAGCCGTCGGTGGTGTGACGGTGCACGGTCAGCGTCCGTTCGACCTGGTCGAGGATCCAGTAGTGCGGGACCCCGGCCTGGTGGTACCGGCGCAGCTTGATCACCGTGTTCGTCGTCCGGTTGGAGTCGCTCACGATCTCGCAGAACCAGTCGGGCCGGAGCGCCACCGGCCGCTCGCGTGGCGGCTCCGGAGCGCGCTCGCGGCGCCAGCCGGCGATGTCGGGACGGAACACGCGGCCGTCGAGCACGACGTCGACCTCGGTCGCGATCCACCAGCCGCCGGGCCCACCGGGCCCGCCGGGTCGGCGAGCAAACGGGCCGCGAAGCGCGCCGACGGTGCCGGCCTGCGAGTTCCCGTGATCGTAGGTGGGCGCCGCCTTCTCGACGAACTCGCCGTCGATGAGCTCGATGCGATGGCCGTCCGGCAGCGCCAGCCAGTCGGCGATCGTCTTCGGCTGGCCCTTGGCGGCGCCGCCCGACATCAGGGCAAGCCTACCACCCCGCCAGTCAGGCGCGGAACGGCGTGTGGGCCACGCCGAGCGCCTCGGCGACGGCGGCGTGCGGGACGGTCCCGCGGTACGTGTTGAGCGCGCTGATGAACACCGGGTCGCTCTTCAGCGCGCCCTCGAGGCCGTGGTCGGCGAGCTTGGTGACGTACTTGATCGTCGCGTTGGTGAGCGCGTAGGTGGACGTGCGCGGCACGGCGCCCGGCATGTTGGCGACGCCGTAGTGGATGACGTCGTGCACCACGTACGTCGGGTTGTCGTGCGTCGTCGGGCGCGCGGTCTCGACGCAGCCGCCCTGATCGATCGACACGTCGACGATCACCGAGCCCGGCTCCATCATCTTGATCATCGACTCGGTGACGAGCCGCGGCGCGCGCGCGCCCGCGATGAGCACCGCGCCGATCACGAGGTCGCTCTCGAGCACGCAGCGCTCGATGTTGACCGGGTCCGAGTACTGCGTCGACACGCGGCCGGTGTAGACGTCGTCGAGGTACGCGAGCGTCTTCAGGTTGACGTCGAGCACGGTGACGTTGGCGCCGAAGCCGACCGCGATGCGCGTCGCGTTGGCGCCGACCACGCCGCCGCCGATGATCGCCACGCGCCCGCGGCGCACGCCCGGCACGCCGCCGAGGAGCACGCCCTTGCCGCCGCGCTCGCGCTCGAGGTACATCGCGCCCGCCTGCACCGCCATGCGGCCGGCGACCGCGCTCATCGGCGTGAGCAGCGGCAGGTCGCCCGGCGTCGGCTCGAGCGTCTCGTACGCGACGCCGTCGACGCCGCGCTTGAGCAGCTCGTGGCCGAGCTCGTGCGCCGCCGCGAGGTGGAGGTACGTGAAGAGGATCTGGCCCTTCCGCATGAGCGGGAACTCGGGCGCGATCGGCTCCTTCACCTTCACCACCATGTCGGCCTCGCCCCAGACCTCCTCTCGGGTCGCGACGATCCTGGCGCCGACCTTCACGTAGTGGTCGTCGGGGATGCTCGAGCCGAGGCCCGCGCCTTGCTCGATGAGGACGGTGTGACCACGGCTGGTGAGGATCTGCACGCCGGCAGGGGTCATGCCGACGCGGAATTCCTGGGTCTTGATCTCTTTCGGGACGCCGATGCGCATTGGTGGCGCGCACTATGTGACGCGCGTTCGGTCGCGGTCAAGACCCGCCGGCGGCGGCGAGGCGCGTGCTCTCGCTCGCCTCGATCGGGTGCTCCGGATCGGTCAGGTCGGGGACCGGAATCTCGATCGCCTCCGGGTCCTCCTCGTCGTCATCGAGCGGCGGCTTCGCGGTCGCGTACATGAGGATGGCCAGGCCCACGGTGACGGCGATCAGGATCCAGGTGGGGATCATGACCAGCTGGCCGAACCACGCGAGCAGGTAGAAGCGCGGGAAGCGCCCCACGATCTGCGCCGCGATGTAGCGCCGGAGCGGATACCCCGACGCCGGCGCCAGCGCGCGGATCACCGAGATCGGCAGGACGGGCACCAGCGAGAACAGGACGATGAGCGCGAACGGCCAGCGCGTCATCCAGCGCACCGCCCAGCGGAAGAGCCGGGCCTCGCTCGCGCCCTTCACGCGCGGGTGACGCATCGCCGCCTCGATGAGCCCGTAGTCGGCGAAGCTGACGATCACGCTGCCGATCGTCGCGGCCAGCGCGATCCACACGGGATCGTAGAACTTGGCGAAGTAGAGGACGCCCGGCTCGTGCGGGATGGGCAGGACCGAGTTCGACGGGATGCAGTAGAGGCCGAGGAGAAAGAGCCCGGCCAGGTCGGCGGCGAACGCGATGATCAGGCCACCCAGGACGGCGTAGATCGCGAGCGCGATCACGAACGCCTTCCACCGCCGCGACAGCTTCGCGCGGTAGAGCCGCTTGAGGATGGGAGGACGCCAGAACGCCAAGGCGCGACACTCTAGTCCAGGACCGAACCGGTTACACGGGATTCTCGTACCGGTCGGTCCAGCGGGCCCGACCAGACCTCGGCGCCGTGGACGCGGCAGGCGAGGTGCGTGAGGCCACGGGCGGTCAGCGCCGCGCGGTGCACGAGGAGCCGCTCCCGCCACTCCCACGACGCGCAGACGTCGGCGCGTGGTGCGCGCAGGATGAGCGTGTCACCGTAGACGTCGATCACGCCGTTCACCTCGTCCGCGAGGTCCGCGAGCGCTCGATCGGTGCTGCGCGCGATCTCGTCGTGACGCTGCTCGGCCACCACGTCCTGCCATCGCGCGCGCGCGTCGCTGCATTTCGTCGACTTGTAGACGCCGCCGCCGGCACCGATGATCCCGGCGCCGGCGACCGCGTACGGCAGCCCTAGCCCGACGAGGCAGGCCTCGGCGCCGCCGTAGCAGGCTCCCAGAAGCGGCTGGCGGGTCGCCGCGTACAGCGCGGCGAGCGCGACGACCGCATCGATCGTCATGCCCACCTCCGGTCGGCACGTTGGCTTGCCATCCGCCGGCGTCCAGTCGGTGGCCCCGTCGGTGAACGCCGAGACGCAGCCGCTCCACAGGAGCAGGGCCGCGCTGGCAAGCGCCGGCACGATCGCGCGCGGTCGACGGAACCCGGCCATGCCGTTGGAGCACAGCAATGGCCGTACCGGCGCGCAAGCACGCGACCACGCGTGGCGCGTGGTGAAGGTTCACCTACGAGCGGTAGTCGGCGTTGATCGAGACGTACTCGTGGGACAGGTCACAGGCGAGGAAGCGGGCCGAGGCGCGGCCGGCGCCGAGGTCGAGCGTCATCGTGTAGGCGGGCTCGCGCATGACGGCGGCGGCGCGCGCCTCGTCGTAGGCGGGGACGAGCGTGCCCTTCGCGACCACGGGCACGCCGGCGAACGCGAGCGCGACGCGCGCCGGGTCGAACGGGATCCCGGCGTTGCCGGCGGCGCACAGGATGCGGCCCCAGTTGGGGTCGCAGCCGGCGATCGCGGTCTTCACGAGCGGCGAGGTCGCGACGCGGCGGGCGACGGCGAGGGCGTGCACCACGTCGTGACCATCGAGGTGCGGGGCGCGCCGAGCGAGAAGGCGGCGCTCGCCGTCGCCCGCCGCGTCG